>JBARUP010000608.1:0-14632 GCA_049645805.1 Nodosilinea sp. | reverse complement strand
ATCCATCCCTGGAGATCTCGCAAGGGGGACTGCTGCGGCTGCGATTGCTGAATGCATCCTCCTCTCGGTTTTTCTGGCTGTCTCTAGAGGATCATCCGTTTTACCTGATTGCCACGGATGGAGGGGCGATCGCATCCCCCGTCGAAATGAGCGACCTGGTGCTTGCCCCCGGCGAACGAGCTGAGGTTTTGGTTAAAGCAGACCGCGAACCCGGACAGTATCGCTTGCTAAACCAGCCCTTCAACCCGGCCCAGGGCATGATGGGCGGCGGCACGATGGGCACGCAACGGAACACGACTGAAACCGTGGCGACCCTGACCTACAGCGGCACCACCGAGCTGCTGCCGTTGCCCAATCAACTCATTGCCGTTGAGTCCCTTCCTGAGCCCCAGACTACCCGCCAGTTCACGCTCAACCACGGTATGGGCATGGGCATGGTGTTTTTGATTAACGGCAAAGCCTTCGAGCACAACCGTATCGATACTCCAGTGAGCCTCAACACCGTAGAAGACTGGGAGATCATCAATACGGGCACCATGGCTCATCCTTTTCATGTTCACGTCAACAAGTTTCAGGTGATCAGCCGTAATGGCCAGCCCGTGCCCTACGCCGCATGGAAAGACGTGGTGACGGTGAGTCCGAGCGAGAGCGTTCGTATTCGCATTCCCTTCCGCGACTATGCCGGTAAAACGGTCTATCACTGCCACGTCCTCGATCACGAAGACCAAGGCATGATGGGAATTCTAGATATTCAACCAGCCTAGGGGGAACTTGCCGGCAGGCAGATACAGCCAGCTATGCCCTACTCTCCCGTGGACGATTAAACGACTACTGTATGCCTCTTGACTCTTGACTCTCTAGTCAGCTAGAGGCTTCAAGATAGAACCATTACCAACTTAGAGGGTTTGCCATGAAGCTCGATTTACGTGTTCCCGATTTAGCCTGTTCTGCCTGTGTTGAGACAGTGACCAAAGCCGTTCACGGCGTTGATGCCGCCGCGCAGGTGTCGGCAGACCCCAAGACCAAGCAGGTCAGTATCGTCAGCGATGCCTCTGGGACAGCGATTAAAGACGCCATTACCACCGCTGGCTACACCGTGGCCTAAGGAGCTCCCTATGGAAACTCAAAACTTTAGGCTCAGGGGCATGAGCTGTGCCGCCTGTGCCAGCGCCATTGAAGGGGCGATCGCGGCTGTTCCTGGCGTAGAAACCTATAGCGTCAACTTTGGGGCTGAGCAGGCGGCGGTAACCTACGACTCTAAGCGAGCCAGCACTGCCGCTATTCAGTCGGCTGTAGAGGCTGCTGGGTACAGTGCTCAGGTGTTGGGCGATGATGTCCTCGCTGGCGAAGACGATGCCGAACAACGCGCGCGCGCGATCGAAAATCGTCAGCTGAAGCGCAGGGTTGCCTTTAGCCTAGCCATTGGCGCAGTTCTAGTCATTGGCTCTATTCCCGCCATGACCGGGCTGATGATTCCGGGGTTTCCCATGTGGCTACACAATCCCTGGCTACAGCTAGTAGCGACGGCTCCGGTACTGGCTTGGGCAGGCCGGAGCTTTTATACCAACGCCTGGAAAGCGCTGAAGCGCCGCGCTGCTACCATGGACACGCTGGTTGCCGTAGGGACAGGAACAGCCTTTATCTATTCCCTGTTTCCCACGTTTTATCCCCAGTGGTTTGTGGCCCAGGGACTGCGCCCCGACGTATATTTCGAGGCGGCAGCCGTCATTGTCGCTCTCATTTTGCTAGGGCGACTGCTGGAGAATCGGGCCAAGGGTCAGACGTCTGAAGCCATCCGTAAGCTGATTGGGCTTCAGGCCAAAACAGCGCGGGTGATTCGCAACGGTCAGCCGGTGGATGTGCCCATTGCAGAGGTGGCGGTGGGAGATGTGGTGCTGGTGCGACCGGGCGAAAAAATCCCCGTCGACGGCAGGATTGTCGAAGGGGCTTCGACTCTCGATGAAGCGATGGTGACCGGAGAAAGCGTGCCGGTACAGAAGCAGGCTGGAGATGAAGTCATTGGAGCAACTATCAACAAGACAGGCAGCTTCAAGTTTCGCGCCGAGCGGGTGGGTAAAGACACCTTCTTGGCTCAGATCGTCAAGCTAGTGCAGCAGGCTCAGGGGTCAAAGGCTCCAATTCAGCGGTTGGCTGATCGGGTGACAGGCTGGTTTGTGCCAGTGGTAATCGCGATCGCGATTACCACTTTTATCGTGTGGTTTAACGTCATGGGCAACGTGACCATAGCGCTGATTACCACCGTAGGCGTGTTGATTATCGCCTGCCCCTGTGCCCTAGGACTAGCGACGCCAACCTCGATTATGGTGGGCACCGGCAAAGGAGCCGAGAACGGTATTTTGATCAAAGGGGCCGAGAGTCTAGAGCTGGCCCACAAAATTCAAACTATTGTGCTGGATAAGACGGGCACCGTAACCCAGGGCCAGCCTACCGTGACAACTTTTGCCACTGTTAAAGGTACCGCCAACAGCAATGAGCTGACGCTGCTGCAGCTAGCCGGGAGCCTGGAGCAATACTCTGAACATCCCCTAGCTGAAGCCATTGTGCAGTACGCCCAGAGCCAGGGCGTGACGCTGACGAGTCCCCAAGACTTTGAGGCCGTTGCCGGCAGCGGGGTTCAGGGTAGCGTAGCGGGGCAGTGGGTGCAGATCGGTACCTATCGCTGGATGGGTGAACTAGACATCGATATCCAGGCGCTGCAAGACGCCTGGGATCGGCTAGAGCAGGACGGTAAAACCGCCGTCTGGCTCGCGGTCAACGGCCAAGTAGAGGCGATCATGGGCATTGCCGATGCGGTGAAATCGTCCTCCGCCGAAGCCATCCGCCGCCTGCAGCACATGGGGCTAGAAGTAGTCATGCTGACCGGCGACAACCGCCGTACTGCCGAAGTGATTGCCCATGAGGTCAATATTCAGCGGGTGATTGCTGAGGTGCGCCCCGACCAGAAGGCGGCGCAGATTGTGGCGCTACAGCGAGAAGGCAAGCGGGTAGCGATGGTGGGCGACGGCATCAACGACGCACCGGCCCTGGCTCAGGCCGACGTCGGCATGGCGATCGGAACGGGCACCGATGTGGCGATCGCCGCTAGCGATATCACCCTGATCTCTGGCGACCTACAGGGCATTGTTACCGCAATCGAGCTTTCCCACGCCACGATTCAAAACATTCGGCAAAATCTGTTTTTTGCCTTTGTCTACAACGCAGCGGGCATCCCAATTGCAGCGGGTGTTCTATATCCATTTTTTGGCTGGTTACTGAACCCAATTATTGCCGGGGCAGCTATGGCCTTTAGCTCGGTATCGGTTGTGACTAATGCCCTGCGGCTGAGGAATTTTCGGCCTCGGCATCTATAAACCAGCAGCCCTGTTCCTTATCACGCCAACACCATGAACCCTCGGTCCTTACCTACAATCGGTCTAGCTTGTCTTAGTCTTTTGCTGGTGCTGGCAACCAGTACTCTCGCTCAGCCGCCCCACGGCAATAGTCTGGCGACCAGCGAGTTCCGCCGCATTGAGCAGCCTCTCTCGACCAAAGCTCTAGTGACAGGGGCTGGGCTGGGCCTAATCGGTTTAGAACTCTGGTGGTTCTTACCACACAAGCCATCGAGCAAAAAGCTATAGATAGGGCTGTGTAGACCTCTTGCCTAGCTGCGAAAGAGGCGGCTGTAGAGAGCCTCGTGCTGCATAGCGGCGAGGGAGGTGCCCCAGCTGCTGAGGTAAAGGTCGTCTAGAGACTGGGCGGCGAGGCAGCGATCGCCCGTTTCTTCCAGCGCTGGGTATAGCTCCAGCAGCAGCAGCTGACCCGCAGTCTGCCCTAGAGGAATCAGCTTGATAGCGCTAGTGATTAAATTAGCGGCCCAGCTGTGCAGGTAGCCCAACACCGCCTGTCGCTCGTCAATCTCCCACCGGGCGGCAACTACGGCGAAGGCGGGGGCAAAGTTGCAGGGGCTGCCCGCTGCGCTAAACCAGGGTTCAAGGTCGGAGTGCAGGTGGGTGGCCATACGCACTAGGGCGCGGCCCATCGCCCAGCTTTGCTGACGAGTTTCTTCGCTGTCGCGCCGGGCAGATAGCTGCTGATTAAAGGGGGCGATCGCGGCAGTCTGCGGTAAGGTCAACCCCCCCAATGCCCGGTGCACCAAACCCACCGCAGCGGCGTCGATGGCGACTAAACCGCAGGCTAGCTCTTGCTCTAGCCAGTACGCCACGGCCTTAGAGGTAAGCAAAACTCCCTGCTCCACTAGCGTTTCAATCCCTTCAGAATAGCTGTAGGCCCCGACCGGTAGAGCGGGACTAGTAAGCTGTAGCAGCCGCAGCAGGGCCTGAGCACTCATTTGGGGCTGGTTTTTAGTTGTGGTCATGGCCGCGATCGTGAAGGTGGGTGTGTCCCGACTGGTAGGCCCCTGCTTCGGGTTCGAAGCGTAGGGTAGCCCTCGTCAGCTCTAGTCCGCCGAGCTGAGAGAGCATGGCTTCCAGCACCGAATCGGGCTCTAGCATGAGGCGGTCTGCGGCTAGCTCTAGAGACACGTGACGGTTGCCCAGGTGATAGACCGCTCGGATTAGATCGAACCCGTCGGCTGCGGTGACAACTACCACAGGCTCCGGCTTAGCTACTACGCGAACCATCGTGTCGTCGGCATCACCGCTGAGCAGGTCGCCGCCGCGCAGCACCGTCCCCCGCGCCAGATTGAGGTAGAGAGGCGTGCCGTCGTCGGTAGTAAAGCGGTGCCGAGACTTGGTGCGATCGCCCGCCGTCAGCGACAGCGTCGCCACCACAGGAGCGGCATCATCGGGAGGCAGCAGGCGGGTAATAATCAGCACAGCAGCGGAAGGACAGCAGTAGGAAGCCAATAGCCTATTCGTTTTACCACAGCTGACAGATATGCCGTTCAATAATAGACATAGATTTAGCGACCTACAGTTGCAGAGTGGGTCCTAGCTGCTTCTAGGCTTTCGCAGGGTTTGGTCTATCTGCGATCGCAATCTGCCCCTGCCTCAATCCTCTTTACCCTACCTATGCCTGATATTGCCCTCAAAAGTGTGCTCATCTTGCTGCTGATTGTGGCTAACGGAGTGTTTTCGGGCTCAGAAATTGCTCTGGTGTCAGCCCGTAAAGCGCGGCTTGAGCACCAGGCCCGGCGGGGCAGTGCCAAGGCGCGGCTGGCCCTCAGGCTCGCTAACAACCCCAACGACTTCTTATCAACGGTACAAATCGGTATTACCCTAATTGGCATTCTCAGCGGTGCCCTGGGCGGAGCCACCATAGCCAACGCCCTGCGCCAGAGGCTAGATTATGTGCCTGCCCTAGCGCCCTACAGCAATATGCTGAGCCTGTTGGTGGTGGTAGGGCTAATCACCTATTTATCCTTAGTGATAGGCGAACTGGTGCCCAAACGCCTTGCCCTTAGCTATCCAGAAGCCATTGCCCGCCAGGTGGCGCGTCCCATGCAGCGGCTGTCTTGGCTGGCGGCACCGCTGGTAGCTCTGCTCGGGTTCTCTACCAGCTTTCTAGTTAACCTTCTGGGCCTTAAAGAACGGCCCGAAGCCGCTATCACCGAGGAAGAACTGCGCCTGCTGATTGACCAAGGCACCGAGGCCGGCACTTTTGAGGTGGCTGAACAGGAAATGATGGGGCGGGTAATGCAGCTGGGCGATCGCCCTATTCGCTCGATTATGACCCCGCGCACCGACATTGAATGGCTCAACGCCGATGCCTCCTTTGCCGAACACAGCGAACTGGTCATGCAGAGCGCCCACTCCCACTTTCCAGTTTGCAACCACAGCATTGATGACTGCGTAGGGGTTGTGTCGCTGAAGGCGCTGTTGCCCAACTACCTGAGTCAGAGCGAGCCGGGAATCCTGGCAAACCTGCTGCATCCGCCCCTGTTCGTGCCTGAGAGCACCTACGTACTCAAGGTGCTAGAGCTGTTTAAAGCGTCTGGCACCCACTTTGCGATGGTGCTTGACGAGTACGGCGGCGTAGAAGGTCTGGTCACCCTCAACGATGTTGTTGAGGCTATTGTCGGTGACCTGCCTTCCCTAGACGATGCCGATGACCCCATGATTACGCAGCGGGAAGACGGTTCCTGGCTGCTCGACGGGCTGCTGCCGGTAGACGAACTCAAAGAGCTGCTTCACCGCGATCGCCTCACCGAAGACGAAGACAGCTACCACACCCTAGCGGGCTTTGTCATTCGGCATACGGGCCGCATTCCCAGCACTGGCGACTTCTTTGAGTGGGAGGGAATGCGCTTCGAAGTGGTAGATATGGACGGCAGGCGAGTAGATAAGGTGCTGCTAGAGAATCTGACGTTGTCGCAGGAAGAGGATGGGTAGGAGAGCAATGCCAGTTTCATTACTCTCATCGCCTCACTGTCCTCACTTACCCACCGACTCTCCCTTCCGCCAGCGCGTTTCGCTCTCGCTCTCGCTCCATGGCAATCTCATCGGCCATTTCTTTACCCAAAAAGTAGTTCAAGAAAGTGCGTATGATAGCGATTAAGGCCAGCTTAGTCAGGTCTTGGGAGGAGGGTGCTACGGTCGTAGCCAGGATGTCGGCCCCGAGCTGAAACTCCAGGGCTATAGCTAGCCACAAGCCAAACTTCAGCCGCACCTGGTTGTAGGGAAACTCTTCTCGCCGCTGGCGCTGGCGATTAAGCCCGATAGCTAGCTCGACGGTCTTAAACAGGCCCGCCAGCACGCACAGCACTGAAATCGCTTCTAGGCAAAACTTAGCGATTAAAACAACGTCTTCTAGCAGGTGTTCTAGAGGCTCAAGCCAGTCCATAGCAGCCTACGTTTCGAGAGTGCTTGTCGAGACTACCAGATGTTGCTTAGGGAGAGAGAAAATTCGGGTGAAATATCTTCTCCCGACCGGGCCACTAAAACTAGCTTACCAAGGCAAGTTCTGCGTTTCTTCTGCCCTGGGCAGCACATCGCTACAGCGCACCCACCGCTGGAGCGCAGTCCTCTAAAAATGCCAGCGGGTTTGCCATAGTAGCGGCAAAGCCAAGAATGCCGCGATCGCGGTGCTCGTACAGCAGATCGCCGCCGCGATTAAACAAAAACGTGCCGCCGCGCTGGGTTAGGTAGGCTGCGTTAGGCACGTAGGTGCCCCAGTGGCTCAGCACCTCAGTCATGTTGCGCAGGCGCAGGGTGGCTAGCTCGAAAGGGCGCTGAAACCCCTCTCCGCCTGCCGAGCGGAAGGTTTTGCCCGTCAGGGGCGGCAGCGGTCCGGCTTTGACTACGGTCTCGTTGCCAATTAGCTGGGGGGCGCGGCGATCGCCTGTATAGCCCCGCAGCACCTCCTTTAGGGTGCCGGGGCTGGCCACACCCGCGCACATCAGCATCAAATTTAGCCAGGCTGACTGCCCTGACGTTAGCCCCGGCAAACTCAGCGTCAGCCCTTCGTACAGCTTCAGGTCTCGATGCAGGGCAGCGGTTTCATCCACAAACAAAGATGCGGCGGGAAAGCCCGTGTAGGTGCAGAACTGCTGGCCAGAAGCGCGATCGCCAATGCCCACTGCCCGCACCGCAACGTTGCGCTGGCGCAGAGCTGCGGCCTCCCGCTGAAGCCACCAGGCGTACTCTAGGCTGTCAAAGTCACCCAGCTGAGGCCACACCAGCACGAGCACTCGGGACGCTCCCTCGCAGCCCGTCAGCACAGCAGCGTTTTCTCCGTCGCTGACCCGCTGCCGCTGCGTTTGAACTAGGGTTTCGTAGCTATTCATTGAAGCAGTTTGAGCATGATCTGAATCACAGGCGAAAGGTGGGCAGAGCCCGCGCTACTCAAACCCTCTAGCCATCCACGGAGCGGGATCCACAGCGATACCATGGACATAAAGCCCCCAGTGCAGGTGCGGGCCAGTGGATGCGCCGGTTGTGCCGATGGCCCCAATCACCTGGCCCGGCTGCACCCTATCCCCTTCGTTAACATCAATGCGGCTGAGGTGGATCATGATGCTGAGCACCCCCTGACCGTGGTCAATGCCGATGGTGTTGCCGTGCAGCTCAAACCCGTCGGACACTCGCCCAGTCAGAGCGATCCGTCCGGCGGCAGGTGGCGTTACTGGGGAGCCGGTAGCGGCGGCATAGTCAAGGCCCCGGTGATAGTAATCTTGAGCAAATACCCCATTGTAGTAGCGACGAACGCCGTACTGGGTAGAGGTGCGACCGGTGCTGGGTCGCTGCATGGCCCCGTTCCAGTAACGCTCGGGAGAGACAACGCGCTTAAAGGCGGCGACTTGGTCAAACTCGTGCTGGGTGCCGAGGTCGCTTTGGCTCGGCGACAGGGTAATGCGCTGGGTGGGAAAATTGCGATTTTTGAGCCCCATCGCTAGATTGCGGGTGTCTCCCGTGCCGATAACCCGAACCACCATCCGCCCCGGCGGGTCTAGGGGGCTGGTGGGAACTAGCGCCCGAAACCGATTGCCACTGATGGGAAAAGTGGGGTACTCAATACTGTTGTTAACGGTAACCCTGGGCTGGGTGGAGGCCGACGTGCGCGGAATAGCAATCACCGAGATGGTGTCGCCCAGCTCTGGAGCATCGGGATTGAGCACAACGTCGTAGGCCTGGGCGGGGCGGCCTAGCAGCACGACGGTTGAGCCTGCTGCCGCTGCCGCCAGCAGCGATCGCCGGGTTAACCCAGCGGTGTATCGGTTCAGCATTGCTCCGTCCTCAAATCATAATTTCTATAGTAGACGCTGCCGCTGGCCTGCGCTTTCGGTAGCCAACGCCAGGGCTCAGCTAGCCTACTCCTGGTTAGCTTTAGCGTCTTTAACGGCGGCGTAGAAGAAAACTCCCACCAGCGGCACGCAGAGGCCAAGCACGACCGTGGTAGGCACCATGCCCCAGTCAGGAGTGCCGGAGGACAGCTCAAAAATAGAGCCGACTGCCGCGATCGCCGCGATGCAGGAACCAGCCAGAAACAGGCCACTTTTGGGGGTCACAAAAAATTCTCCTAAGGTCTGCCAGGGCCAATATCTAGCCCTACCGAGGCAGCATACCACGGGCCTTGAGCCGTTTTTAGACCGTCAGCGACTGCACGTCTTTGGTGTAGAAGCCGTTCTTTTGTAGCTCCTGGTTTAGGGCCAGGGCGTTCTCAACCCGGTCCACAAACAGCACCCCGGTGAGGTGGTCCATTTCGTGGAGAATGCAGCGGGCCAGCAGGTCATCGGCCTGCATCTTCTGGGGTCGTCCGTTCTCATCTTTGTAGGACACCTCTAGGGCGGCAGGTCGCAGCACATCAAGGTAAACGCCGGGAATACTCAAACAGCCTTCTTGACCAACCGCCAGCTCTTTAGAGACCTTAACGATTTTGGGATTGATCAGCACAATGGGGGGAGCAGCAGCGTTTTCGGGGTCAACATCAACGACCAGCAGCTGCTTGTTGACGGCTACCTGGGGCGCGGCCAGGCCAATGCCGTCGGCGCTGTACATGGTTTGCAGCATCTCTCGCACCAGCGCCCGAACCTCGTCGTCAACCCTAGCTACACGCTTGGCGGGCTGGCGCAAGACGCGATCGCCTAGGGTATGAATTTCCAGCGGCGGCTGCTTGAGTTTGGCTTTCTCAACTTGAATGGCGGCGGGCATAGCGATGTCCAGAGTTGTAATTCCTGCTGCTATCTATCCTAACAACACAGACTCACTTCGACATAGCGGATGACCGTAACCCTCTAGAGATAGCTCAGTCGCCCTCGGGTAAGACAGGCTTAGCCTCTACTGTTATATCCACTATGTCCACCGCGCTAACGTCAATGGTACCGGCTTCGGTGACTCGGGAGAACCCTCCATCCTCAGTGCGCAGGGGGATGCCGCAGCTGAGGCAGCGCATGTCTGCGCCCTTAATGCCGGTCAGTGGAGTAGAGCACGCTGGACAAGTTCCCTGCACCAGATTGCGGCGCAGCCAAAACCGCAGGCCAATAAAGCCCAGCACGGGTGCCGCCAGCAGCAGCCCGACCAGCACCGCCAGCGACTTGACCAGCCAGCCCAAGCCCACGGCCCCTAGCAGCCAAACGACGCCAATCAGGGTGAGCCAGCAGCCCAGCCCGGATAGATTCATCCGAAATTGCCTGAAGTTGTTTTGGTTCACAGGGGCGTTCTCCACTCGGCAGAGGCCGGGGTTTGAGCACGGTTGCCCCTGCAACACCCTGGCCTTAAAACTGTATTGTAACGCCGCGATCTCACCTCGCAGCGGTTCTGTCCAAGGCCTGGTTTAACTGCTTGGCGAGGGCGCTAGGGCCAAAGGAGGCCAGGGTCTCTTGCCGCAGCCATGCCCCCTGACAGCGGCGGTCATTGCCCCTCAGCATCTCGATGCAGGCAGCCGCAACAGCCTCGGGTTCGCGATGGGGAACGCGCCAGCCTAGCCGACCATCTTGGAGGGGGTCAGCTGAGCCATCCCGATCGCCAGAGAGCACGGGTACACCGCAGGCCATGGCCTCTAGGTAGACAATGCCAAAGCCTTCCTGAGACGGCATGACGTAGGCATCGGCCAGGCGATAGTGATGGACCAAAGCGCTGGCGGGCACAAACCCGGCGAATACCACGCGATTGCTCACCCCGAGGTCTGCCGCCACTGCCGCCAGACGAGGCTGGTCATCCCCTCGACCGATCACCAGATATTTCACGTTAGGAACTGCTGTCGCGATCGCTGGCAGGGCTCGGAGGGTAACATCGACCCCCTTATACATGTCTCCCGACCACAGCCGCGCCACGGTCATCAATACCCGACACCCGGCTAGGCCATAGGTCTTCACTAAAGCTGAATCAGGAGCGCCAGGGCAAAACACGCGGCCATTCACAGCGCCGGGAACCAGGTAAACCTTACTCTGGTCAAAGCTATTAGCGGCACAGAGGCGATCGCGGCTGTAGCGGCTGATAGTCCAGACCTGGTCGGCCTGGCGCAGAGCCTTTTGCCGCCGAGGCGGTAGAGGATTCCACACTTCTTTACCGTAGGTGAGCACCGTATAGGGCAGCCTCAGCCAGCGGCACAGAGAAGCAACTAGGGGCAGCAGCAGCACGTGGCCGCATACAACCCGGCCCGGCCGCTGCGTAAGCAGATGCTTCAGCAGCGCGTTCGCTAGTTTTGCCCTGCCCCAGGCGGCGCTAGCCGAAGCTAGGTAGTGAAACCGCAGCGGCGACCGGTCGTAGGGATTATCAACCTCGCTCCCATCTCGCAGCAAGAATATGTCCGCAGAAAGAGCGGGCGGCGCTAGACAAGCCCTGAGAATGTCTTTGACATAGGACTGAATGCCCCCCTCGCAGGAAAAGATCTCGAGAAAGACAAACGTGACCGTTTCTGAGTCAAGCCCCTCTGCCCTAAAGGTAGGTATATTTGCAGTAGGCATAGCTTGTAGCAGGCATCGCGCTCTAGACCATTGCAGGCAGCCCCTAGATTACCCGCACCCCCGGCAGGCGCAGAGCAGGGTCTTTCTCAAGTTAGATAGGTACCGTATTTCACGATAGACAAGCAGTTGCGTCCGTCCTTGGAGCGATGGTAGGTGACTTTGTCCGCCAGACGTCGCAGCAAAAACCAGCCGTATCCGCTCTCTAACAACTCGCCCGGCTGAGGCTCAGGCAGCAGCTCAGGGTTAAAGGGATAGCCGTGATCCCAAATTCGAATTTCGACCTGGTCGGTATCGAGGGCCAGGTCAATATCGATGGCGGTTTCAGGGGGCAGGTGAGCGTGGGCATGACGCACCGCGTTGGTAAAACCTTCGGTTAGGGCAAGGGCAAGGCGATCGTAGTAGTTGCTAACCCAGTCTGACTCGCCCTCTAGGGAACAGCACGTATCGCGAAACCATTTCTGTACCTGGGTGACCACATCTAGCTGGCTATCTACCTGCAAATGCGCCTGTGTGGGGACCCTTTTGGAATCTACCCTTGCCATCGCATGCTCCTATATCAACACCTGCCCGCACCCCTGAATTTAGCTTAGCCAAAGATTAACTCCTAGCAGAAAGACCTGCGTAAAACGATACAGTTTACGCAGGTCTTTCTATAGCGGGCAGAGTCAGGAGCCTAGAACAAACCTAGGGTCAGAGACTCTTGAATGGGGAACGTAGCGCCAATACCCAGCCATAGGGTTACCGCCGTGCCAAACAGGAACAGCGTGGTAGCCACAGGACGGCGGAAGGGGTTTTGGAACTTGTTAATATTCTCGATGAAAGGAATCAGCATCAGCCCTAGGGGAATGGCGGTCATCGCGCCAATACCCAGCAGCTTGTTAGGCACAATCCGCAAAATCTGGAAGGTGGGGTATAGGTACCACTCGGGCAGAATTTCTAGCGGGGTCGCAAAGGGGTCAGCGGGCTCGCCCACCAGAGCAGGATCTAGCACAGCTAGAGCCACACAGCAGGCAATGGTGCCCAGAATAACCACGGGAAAAATATAGAGCAGATCATTGGGCCAAGCGGGTTCGCCGTAGTAGTTGTGCCCCATGCCCTGCTTGAGCATTTCTCTTAGCTTAGGATCGCTTAGATCCGGTTTTTTGATAGTCGCCATCGAACAAACTTCTCCTGTTACAGCCGGTTGGGCCAGGCCCAAAGTTCAAATTATTCAGAGGGGGCAGTCTGTATAGTCGGAACCAAACGTCATGCCCCCGTAGACCCGTACCGAGTCTTGCCGTCTCAAACCCTTACAAAGGGCCAGAGATACCCTGCTTGCGAATCATCAAAAAGTGAAGCAGCATGAACACCGCGATCGCCCAGGGCAGAACGAAGGTGTGCAGGCTGTAGAAGCGGGTCAGGGTAGATTGCCCGACGGCCTCGCCGCCGCGCATCAGCTCAACTACGGTGCTGCCAACCACAGGGATAGCACCGGGCACCCCAGACACAATCTTCACGGCCCAGTAGCCAACTTGATCCCAGGGTAGGGAATAGCCAGTAACGCCAAAGGTAACCGTGATAACCGCCAAAACCACGCCGGTAACCCAGGTTAGCTCACGAGGCTTCTTGAAGCCGCCCGTAAGGTAAACCCGGAACACGTGGAGAATCATCATCAGCACCATCATGCTGGCGGACCAGCGGTGGATAGACCGAATCAACCAGCCAAAGTTGACGTCAGTCATTAGGTACTGAACAGAAGTGAATGCTTCAGTGACCGTAGGCTTGTAGTAAAAGGTCATGGCAAACCCAGTGGCGAACTGGATTAGGAAGCAGGTCAGGGTAATGCCACCCAGGCAATAAAAGATATTGACGTGGGGCGGCACGTACTTGCTAGAGATATCGTCGGCCAGGGCCTGAATCTCTAGCCGCTCGTTAAACCATTGAAAGGCCTTAGAGTCGGTAACTTGCTTGGTAAACATGAAGCGGGTAGCTCTATATATCAATAAATGCCGTCAATGAAAAATGTAACATAGCCTTAATGGCAATGCTAAAGCTCTTTGTTGTCTAATTCTAGTCCTTTGAGGGGGCTCTGCCACCCCAAACCAAAGCACAGCGAAGAGAATATAGGACTCTGAGGCGAAAATCAGCTCTGGTAGACAGATGAGAATCCCTCACCATTTCGAAACACTCTGTTACAAAACAAGGCTTAAGCCGCGTGGTGCTCTTTAAACAGCGGAGGCGGCGGAGCCTCATTTGGTTTGATGGCTGTGTTGCCTTCCTAGGCAGACTGGGCGTAATCGATAGAAAATAGTCACAATAGACTAAAAACTAATGTGAAGCCGCTGCAAAATGGTCCTGAATATCGCCCATTCTTGAAGTCAACCTGGTTTAGGCCCAATTCTTCAGGCCAAGTCAAGGATATCTAGCCGACCCTAGATGGTCGTTAGGGACCAGGCTCTGGCGCGATCGCCTCCTTATCTCTTCGTCACTGGCTGCTGCCTTGTACCTATGATCAGACCCCTATTGCGTTTCAGTATTCTCTGTCTGTGTCTGGTCGGGCTGGTGGTCGGCGGTATGGCAGCAGAGCCAGCCTTGGCCCTTACTAACGAGCAAAACCTGGTGGCGGAGGTGTGGCGCATCGTCAACCGAGCCTACGTAGACGAAACATTTAATCACCAAAACTGGTGGTTCACTCGGCAGCGCGCCCTCGAGCGACCTCTAGACAGCCGGGCCGATACCTATCAAGCTATTCAGGATATGCTGGCCGGACTGGATGATCCCTACACTCGGCTGCTGCCCCCAAACCAGTACCGCAGCCTGCAAACCAGCACCGCTGGCGAATTAACGGGAGTAGGGCTGCAAATTTCTAAGGATGAGCATCCCGGCTGGCTGCGGATAATCGCCCCAATCGAAGGCTCTCCAGCTGAGCAGGCGGGAATCCACCCTAAGGACGTCGTGCTTGAAATTGACGGTACTGCTACTACCGATCTAACTCTAGACGAAGCCGCCGCTCGAATGCGAGGGCGAGAGGGTACTACCGTTACCCTTCAGCTGCGCGGCCCCGACGAGACCGCTCCCCACCAGGTATCGCTCAAGCGCGAGCTGATCACTCTCAACCCCGTAGTGGCGGCGCTCAAAACTACCCCAGCAGGCCAGCAGGTAGGGTATCTGCGGCTAAGTCAGTTCAACGGCAACGCTGTTAGCAAGCTAATGGATGCCGTCCGCGACCAGGCCCGTCAGGGTGCCGAGGGGTACATACTCGACCTGCGCAACAATCCCGGCGGCCTGCTG
>JBARUP010000607.1:0-6767 GCA_049645805.1 Nodosilinea sp. | reverse complement strand
CTTGCTGCTGGGGTGGCGATACCGGCTGCACCCCAAAGCCGTTGAACAACTGATTGACCTTAGCCGTAATGCCAAAGTAAGGGCCACTGGCAGAGCGGTAGCCGCCGCCGCCTACAAACGAACCATCGCTGGCACCGCCAAAGCTGTAGCCCAGGCCCAGACGCACATCGGGAGTAAGATAGTAGCCCGCCTCAAGGGCAAACCCGGTTTCGTTATAGCCCACGGTTGGCTGGCCTAAGTAGCGTACCTCAGCGCCCACATCCCAGCGGTAGGCAAACCGATAGGTGGCTCGCAGCTGCGCCAGGTGAATGCTGTTTGAAAAACCGAAGTTTTGGGCCAGGTTAGCGGTGCTGTAGCGCAGGCCGTACTTGCCGTAGAACTCCCACCGGTAGTTGGGGGCATAGATGCCCTCCATCTGGAGCGTGTGGTCCTGGGCTTCGGAGCGGGTTCCAATCAGGATGCTGTCGGGAGTGCTGCTGGGGTTGTTGCGAAACTCGTAGCTCAGCAGGCCGTTGAACTGGTCACTCACGGGGTTGCGGTAGGCCAGACCCAAACGCAGGCTGCTGGAGTTACCCAGCTGATCAGTGATGGTTTGGTTGGCAAAGTTGCCCAAATCGAATCGGGCTAGACCGGTGAGTGAATCAGTGATACGCCCAGCGCCCGCAGCGCCCAGCACCAGGTTGTTAGACCCAGGCGAGTCGCGGTACTCAACCCGACCGCTGGCCTGCCAGTCGGGATTGTCAGTGTACTCTAGCCCCACGGAGTACACCGTTGAGGCTTGGAGTCCTAGGGCCGATGCCCCCTGGCCTACTGCGAAGGGCTGAGCAAACTGCTGACCCGCCGCAGTTAGGTTAAAGGCGTCACCAAAAATACGCTCAAAGCCAAAGGTCGCTCGCAGCCCCGGAGCTAGTGCCAAACGATGGTTAAGACCGATCGCCCCCTGGCCAGTAATGCCGTTATAGCCCCCCAGCAGCGAGTAGCGGTTGGTCAGCGTGGTGTTATCGTCGAGTTCGTAATCGACTAGGGTATCGAGGCTGGTAATAGAACTAGGCCCCTGCACCCCCGACAAAAATTGCTGAGACAGCCGCACGCTGACGCCAGGCTGTACAGCCCACTCTAGGCCTACGGTGTTGCGCGTGGGGTAAAGGGGGTCAGTGGTTCCCAGGCTGAGCTCACTCTGGGCTAGGGCGCTTAGGGTATCGGTCAGCGGCAGGTTTAGCCGCGACACCAGCTGACTGGCGTCAGTGGAGAAGTTGGTCAGACGTTCCTCGCGCGAGCGATTGACAAAGTCAACGCCCAGGGTGGCGCTGCCAATCTGCTGTACGACCCCAGCCCGCAGCTCAGTCAGGGTATTGTCAACAACTCCGCCCAGCGTCGGGTTTTGGCCCGGTCGCAGCAGCGCGGCTGCGGTCGTGGGTACTGCCACCGCGTTGCCCACGTTGCGCTCTTGATCGATTAAAGCCCGCAGCTGAGTCTGCGCCCCCACCTGCGCCAGCACCTGCGCACCCCAGCGAGTCTGCCCCGGGCGAAAGCTGCTGGTAGCAGTATTATTGAAGCCGCTGTCGGTTGAGCGGTAGTAGGCCTGCCCCGACAGACCATCAAAAGGAGTGCCGCTGAGCTCAACGCGGTAGGCATTGCCCTGGTTGTTGATGGCCCCGGCATTGAACGATGAGCGGGCAAACTCACCCGTGATTCTGCCCTGCTCGCCTAGGGGCAAAAGCACGTCGAACCCGTAGAGGGTAAAATCCTGAGCGCCCTGGTTCTCAGTCAGCAGAGTAGCTCCTACCAAACCGCCGTCATCGCCTCCAGGTCGGTACTGCAAGCGTCCGGCGTAAAGACTGCCCCGTACAGAAGCGTCATCTACCTGGTAGGTCACCACAATCCGCCGCACTAGGGTAGTTCCTAGAGGATTGAGATCGACAGCGCGAACCGGCTGCTTAAACAGCAGCGTGCCGCGATCGTAGTCGATGTCGTAGTCAGCACCGCGATACAGCGGTGTGCGCTCAAGAACGGTGCCAGGACGGTTAAACTCCTCAACCTCGAGAAACACGTTTTCACTGCCCCGCAGAACGAGCCGTCGCGACAAAAAGTAGTAGCCGCTGGTGCCGTCGGGGGCAATGGTGTCGCGCTGAAAGGGCCGTACGTTGTCGCCGTAGAGGGCGGTGAGCTGTAGGCCGTTGCCAAAGGTATAGTTGCCTTTGAAGCCGTGTAGCTCGCGCACGGCGGCGGTAAACTGCTGCGACTCACCGGCAAATTCTTGGGTGCCGTAGTCGCCCCACATGAAGTAGTCAGGCCCGGCGTCAGGAGCCAGGGAGTCGCGCTGAAACCGCAGGTATAGGCTGTCAATGCTGGAAGCTAGAGAGTCGGTGGTGGAGCTGTCGCCGTAGACCGGGTAAGTCTGCTCGCAGGCCTGCACGTCGCGGTATAGGTTGCTGCCGTCGCAGCGATCATTAAGGCCGCGAGTGTTGTTATAGGCTCCGGTAAACAGCCAGTCGCCGACGGCTCCCGTCGCAAACAGACCGGCGGTAAAGCCTACTTCTACGTCCTGGTTGAGAGAGTCAGGGCTGAGAAAGTCGCTGAAACTACCCAAGAAGTTGGTGCCGCCTCGGCCTACGCGAAAGTCGACTACCCCAGAAATAATCGTGGGTCGCAGATCGGTGACGAAGCTGACCTGAGCTGTGGCTTCTAGATTGGGATAGTTTTCTCGCAGAGCTGGGTCAATCTCACGGAGCGACCTAGAGTCAACGGCGGCCCGTACCGTGACTGTCTGAGCATCAATGGCCGATCGCAGCTGAGCCTCGAACTGTCCCTGCCGGGCCAGCACCTGGAAACCGCTGCGATCGCTGTTGTAGTCGGCCCCAATGAACTCGCCAGCGCTGCTGGTTAAGGTAACCACCACGTCGTCACCAAGCGCCACGCCATCAGCCCTTGATACCGAACCAACTAGGGTCATAGCCGATCGCCCGTTGGCTGGAATCTGAACACCGCGCTCGGGCTCAATGGTGAGGGTGTAGGCCTCAGTTTCTGGCTGGGGTCCCACCGGCTGAAGGGGGTGGGTGGGCGGCGGGGTGAGCGGTAGCTGGTCACCGCCAAACTGAAACTCAAATTGCTCAGCGTTCTCGCGGCTGTTGGCAGGTGACCCTGAGGCAGTATGTCGGCAGCGGCGATCGCCGAGTCGGCATTTCCCCATGGCGCAGCCGACTCGGATTCTGCTACAGCCCGAGTTTGCGGCTCTGGCAGCGGCAGCTCAAGTACAGGAGAGACTTCAAGTGTGGGGTCTACTGGAGAAACGACGCTCTCTACGACCGCTTCAGAGCCGCTGAGTTCCAAGTCTATGGCCGCTCCAACATCAGGAGCGGCGTGGGCGGGCAGCAAAAATCCAAAGGATCCGGCTAGGGTTGTTAACAGACCCAACCCCAGCGAACGAGAAGACATAGGCATCATAACTGCTCCTCCCCAAAGGTTGGTGTAACGGCAAAGTTCATGCGTCCCAGACCGCCCGGCGTCAGACGCACGAAGCGGGAGACGCTATTTTCTTCAATGCGGTAGAGGTTAGGAGCCAGGGTGTAGCCCGGCAGACTGTAGAGATCTAGGGTGCCAACTCGATAGCCGGGCAGCACGTTGACCAACGAGAACAGTCCGTCGGGATCGGTCAGAATGCGGTTGCCATCGTCCATAAAGATGACGGCGTTGGGTACGCCAGGCTCACCAGGCTGCTGCTGGCCGTCAAAGTTTTTATCCACAAATACCCGGCCTAAAACGGTGCCGCAGTCTGCAACAATACCGGGCCGAATCGTCATCTGGTAGGCAGCGGTCACTGGCGTGAAGCCAGGGGCGGAGGCCTGAGCGACGTTGCGCCCGCTGCCGCGGACAGCATCAGGAGTGAGCAGCACCCCGTAGGCCACAGACACCGACTCGCCGGGAGCTAAAGAGGCAAACGTCAGCGTTAGGCTGCTGTCGGTGGTCACCACCTGAGTCGGCTGTTGTGGTGTCGCCTGCACCGATCCGTCTACGTAGAGCAGACCACGGGGGAGCTGATCGGTAATGGTCAGCGGGGTAGCGGGCTGGGTCGATAGGTTGGTTATGAGCAGCCGATAGATAGCTACGTCGCCCGGCTCTGCCGCCGCCCGATCAGCGGTTTTTGTGATCTGCAGCAGCGGCAGCTGGGCCTGGGGCGGTAAAACACCGCCAGCGCCTACCTGAGTTGGGTTAGAGACGGTAGTTGACGGTCCCGCAGGGCCAACAAACTGAGCCGAAGCTTGGTTAACAAATACTTGCTGAGCCTGTGCCACCGTCGATGGTGACCCCAAATTACTCAGACAGTAGCTTAAAACCAGGGCTAGCAGAAATAGCAGCCCTCGGTATAGTCGTCGCTCGATACGTCTCACATCACCCCTCTGAGACTACTCATCACACCACTGGTGTCTGAACTAACCTGCGCTAGCAAGACACTCTGCACACTCCTGAAAGCCCAAAGGCTTCTGTCAACAGTCAAATGACTTAACTTTGCCACCAGGCTCGAAAAATCATACCAAGGACATCCGTGTATACCACAGAGATCTTGTAAAGATTTTTGAATGGATCCGGATTTTGTTTGTTGGTTCAGCCAACAACTAAAATTAACACTTAGGCTATAGTCCCTAGACGGCTCGCTGCGTGAATTTACGGTGGAACATTCCGCAGACATGTATAAGTTCGGTGAAGGCAGCGCCTTGCCTCACTATCTCCCACAGCAGGTAAGAGCACTTAAGTACAAAGGCTCTGGTGCTATACCAATAGCTTTGGGAGATAGTGAGGCACAAAGCTATGACATTTGCTGGGCGAGTTGTACAGATTAATACGTCTTCGGGCGGGGTGCCAAAGCTGCCGGTAGACTCAGCGGTAGTGACTGCTGCTGGTCTCGCTGGCGATCAGCAGCAAGACCTTAGATTCCACGGCGGTCCCGATCGCGCCCTGTGCCTGTGGTCGCTCGAAGTGATCGAAGTCCTTCAGGCAGAAGGGCATCCTATCCTGCCCGGTAGCGCTGGCGAAAATCTCACTTTGGCAGGCGTAGACTGGGGCGGCTTGGGGCCGGGCAGCCAGCTTCAGATAGGGGAGGTGTGCATTGAGATTACCGACTATGCTCCCCCCTGCCGCACCCTGACGCGCTGTTTCAGCGATCGCCGCTTTAGCCGGATCAGTCAGGCTCACTACCCTGGCAGCAGTCGCCTATACGCCCGGGTAAAGCAGGGAGGCACAATCACGACGGGCGATCGCGCCACTATGGCCACTGAGTAGCCCCGAATAGCCACTGGGAAAACTGTTGTGGAAATGATTGAGAGAGCTAGAGACTGGCGATCGCAGACTGTTTCCTAGGCCTAAGAGTGAACCTGTTCTGGGCAACTTATTCCGGCAGGCTAGAGCCTCTCAGCACACACCAGCTGCTCTAGGCCGCTCTCCTTAGCCGCGAAAGCCGCGAACCCTTTACAATAGCCTCAGAAGCACTATGATTTGGAGTGGCCGCATCTCGGTCCAGGCTACACGACGTTACATACAGTTGGGTTAGCAATACTCACTATGACCATATCAACGGCGCTATCGCGCGAGTTTTTACTAGCAGCTGGGCTGTACGCCGGTATTGCCAGCACCTATTTGCTAATAGTGCCTCTGGCCTTGCTCTTCTATGTGCGGCGGCGGTGGTACATAGCCGGGTCTATCGAGCGCACGCTGCTGTACGGACTGGTGTTCGTCTTTTTCCCCGGCATGCTGCTGTTTAGTCCTTTCCTAAATTTTCGGCCCCAGCCTCGCGATATCAAGGCTTAGCAAGCCATGCGACGCATCGACGTAATTGCTATTGGCCTCGGCATTTCTCTAGCCGGCGGCGGCTTGTACTTAGGCTTTCGACTATTTGGTTTAGACGGCATCTCTGCTGGTATCTGGAGCCAGGCGGTGATGGTTGGGGGCGTGGTGGCCTGGCTTGCTAGCTACCTGCTGCGGGTGGTTACCCGCAACATGACCCTCAACCAGCAGATGGATGATTACGAGTCAGCTGTCTTGCAGCGTCGGCTCGATGAGCTCAGCCCAGAACAGCTTGCTGCCCTGGAAGACAAACTCAGCGAAGACACTGAATAGAGTAGGCGTGCCAACTAAAGGCTCTAAAGCCTAGACGCGGTTCCCTTGTTACCCTAGAGTGCTCTATTGGGTAAGAACGTTTTACCCAAGCCTTTTGGATTAAGACTCCGGTGCTCTGCTATGGCCCTTGTTTCCGATCGATTCCGCACCCTAAGAGACCAGAGTAAATGCGCCCTGATCCCCTTTATCACGGCTGGCGACCCCGATCTAGAAACTACGGCAGCGGCCCTGCGGGTGCTCGATCAAAACGGCGCTGACTTTATCGAGCTGGGAGTCCCCTACTCTGACCCGCTAGCCGACGGCCCGGTAATTCAGGCGGCGGCCACCCGCGCCCTTCAGAAAGGCGTCACCCTTGCCGCCGTTCTGGCGATGGTGACCGGGATGCAGATCCAGGCACCGCTGATTTTGTTTACTTACTACAACCCCATCCTCAATCGCGGCATCGATCGCTTCATGGCTGACCTATCGGCGGCTGGGGTAGCTGGGCTAGTGGTACCCGACCTCCCCCTTGAAGAGGTCGACACCCTGCTAAAATCCGCCGCTGCTGCCCACATTGATGTCACCCTGCTAGTGGCCCCCACTTCACCCCCGGAGCGAATTGAGGCGATCGCGGCTCAGGCCCAGGGGTTCGTATATCTCGTTAGCGTTACTGGGGT
>JBARUP010000606.1:0-2600 GCA_049645805.1 Nodosilinea sp. | reverse complement strand
CCTCACGGGTAGCCGATATCATTCTCTTCTTAGCCGATGGGCAAGGACAGCGCAGCAGCAGCGGCATCGAAATTCCCAACCTGCCCCACCGCGAACTGAGCAGCCTCAGCGGACTGGCGCGGGAGACAGTAACCCGCGTCCTGAGTAAGCTAGAGAAGAAAGGGCTGATTGTGCGGGATAAAGACCTGATGAGCATTCCCGACGTTAACGCCCTAGAACGCCTGCTGGTTTAGCCATTCATGAGTCATTCCCCTGACCCCTCCCCTGGGGCTAATTCTGTGCCTCCAGCTAAAGCGACGGCGAGCGACTTCGATGGGTTAGAAACCTACTTGGAGTACCGAGCCGACAGCGCTGATACCGACCAGCCAGACATGTCGCATCGACTTAAGGCTGGCCCATTGGCCATGGTTGAAACAGCTTTTTTGGCCAGCACTGCTGCGCTGATCTGGCTTGTGAATACCTACTTTCCGCCGGGGCCGATTCTGCGAATTTTGTTTCCGCTGCCGATGGCGCTGGTGTACCTGCGCTGGGGGCCGCGAGCGGCGTGGATGTCTGCCCTGGTGTCGGGGCTGCTGCTCTCGGTTTTAATGGGGCCACCCCGCAGCCTGCTGTTTTTGATTCCCTACGCGCTGCTGGGGGTACAGCTCGGTTTTTTTTGGATGCGACGAGCCAGCTGGTACGCGTCGATCGCCGTTGGGGCACTGCTGGGCACGATTGGTTTTTTCTTTCGGCTGTGGCTGTCGTCGCTGCTGGTGGGCGAAGACCTGTGGGTATATTTGACAACTCAGGTTACCCAAACGCTGAACTGGGGTTTAGAACGCCTGGTGGATCTAGGTCTACTGGACGTAGGCGTGCTGGGTCAGGCTAATTTGGAGGCTGTACAGGTGCTGGCCCTGATATCGGTACTGGCTAGCAATGTGGTCTATCTGTTCACAGTTCACCTGGCCGCGTGGCTGCTGCTAAGCCGTATAGGCACAAAGATTCCAGAGCCACCGGGGTGGGTGCAGGATTTGCTGAAGGATGGCTGATGGTTTGGGTGCGCTGGCTAGGGTTTATACCGAGTCTGAGCGGGGGAGAGCGTGGCTGGAGCAGGTGCGAGGTCAGCGACCAGCGCTAGTGTTGACCTTAGGATTTACAGAAACGGGGCTGGTGTCGGGCATTTCGGCTGCTGGGGCAACGCCGGGCGATCGCGCGTTTACGGCCCTAGCCGATGCCGAGTTTATGGTTAATGGCTTTACTGTCACTCCCAAATATCCTCTGCCGCCGCTGCAGGCAGGGGCTTCTCCAGCACTCATTTCCAGAGCCATCATTGCGAGTCAGAATATCCCTTTGGTAGTGCTCAATGCTGGCCTGCCGCTGCTGCCAACTGTCCCCCACATAGACCTAGGAGGGAAACCCGCTCAGTGTTTGAGTACCGGAACTGCTCTAGCTTTGGAGACTGTTCGTCACCTCTGGCAGCAGGGTTTGGCTCAGGGAAAACGTCTTGGCGCTGACCATAGCTACCTGCTGCTGGCGGAGTGCGTGGTGGGAGGCACGACGACGGCGCTGGGTGTGCTAGCCGGGCTGGGGCTAGACGCGGCTGGGCGGGTCAACAGCAGCCATCCGGCCTGCAACCACGATCAAAAGCAGGCGCTAGTGGCTCAGGGATTGTCTTTGGCTAATCTATCTGCCGATGCTCATCCCCTAGAGGTCGCGGCGGCGGTGGGCGACCCGATGCAGCCGGTGGTGGCGGGGCTGGCCCTAGCGGCAAGCCGCACCCGGCCCGTGCTGCTGGCGGGGGGTACCCAAATGCTGGCGGTGTACGCGCTAATGGGGGCGATCGCCAAAGCAGAAAACTACGACTGGAACCCCGACAGCGTAGTAGTAGGAACGACTCGCTGGGTAGCAGAGGATGCGACCGGCGATACGGTGGGGCTGGCGGAGCTGACGAAGGCTTGCCTGATCGCAACCCAGCTTTCGTTTCAGCAGTCTCGGTTTGAGGCGCTGCGGGCCTACGAGCGAGGGTTCGTGAAAGAGGGGGTGGGAGCAGGGGGATGCGCGATCGCCGCTAGCCTCTACCAAAACTGGGGCCAGCCGGAGCTGCTGGCGGCGGTAGAAGCGCTGCTAGAGCAAAAATCTCAGCGAGATAGCTCCCAGGGTTCTGGCTCCAGTGCTTTGCCTTAAGCAAATACCTCTGCTAGAACCCTGGGATCTGAGACGGTAAGCTACTCCAGCAGAATGGTTTTGGTCATAATCACCATCCACACTTCGACTCCGCTCAGTGATCCTGTCTCAGCGCTGGGCGGCACGGGAATGGGATCGCTCCAGTCGTTGGGGTCGGCGTAGCCAAGGGCGTGGAGGATCTTGATGGTGCGATCGATGCCCGGCAGGCTGCCGTAGAGCATGTGGCGCACTCGCTCTGAGGTCAGGGACCGGGACCCTTTGTTGTTAGATCCAGATCTGGGTGGCAGCGGTAGAGACCCGGCCCCTTGGTTATCGCTAGCGTTGGGTTCGAGATATTCAAACATCGGTTCTGTTTCCTTTTGTGGTTGAGGAAGACAGAACGCGAAAACCCTAGCCGCCCGCAGCTGAGGTGCAAACTGAGGGGGCTAGGGTACGAT
>JBARUP010000605.1:0-10047 GCA_049645805.1 Nodosilinea sp. | reverse complement strand
GATGGCCACTGCGCTTGTGCAAATCGGACTCGTAACTGCCTGGCTAGCGGTCGTTGGAGGAGTGGCGGAGGGGCTGCGTCGCACCGTCAATCTCGACACTGAAATTACCCGTAAGGTTGTTCACATTGGCGCTGGTCACGTCATTCTGCTGGCCTGGTGGCTGGGCACCCCCGCCTGGATGGGAATAGCGGCTTCGATTGTGTTTAGCGGCGTGGCGCTGGTGTCCTATCAGCTGCCTATTCTGCCAGGCATCAACGGTGTGGGACGCCGTAGCTTAGGTACGTTTTTTTACGCCGCTAGCATTGGTATACTGATAGCCTTCTTTTGGCCCCTGGGCCTGCCTCAGTACGCGGCCCTAGGGATTTTGGTGATGACCTGGGGCGATGGGCTAGCCGCGCTGGTAGGACAAAACTTTGGTCGTCATCCCTACCAAGTTTTTGGCAATCAAAAGAGTTGGGAGGGCAGCCTAGCCATGGCCTTGGCTAGCTTTGTTGTGTGTGCGCTAGTGCTGGGCATCCCAGGGGGGTTTGCGATCGCGGTGTGGGGAACGGCAGCGGTGGTTGCGATCACCGCCACTCTGCTTGAAACCCTCTCGTTCTATGGCTTTGACAACCTAACGGTGCCGCTGGGAAGCGCTGCTTTGGCCTACGGCATGATGGGGTGGGTAGGATAGAGGAGCTGAAAGAGTGCACTGAGCGCTAGTTTTGCGTACTATCAGGTAGTACAAGTTTTCTGGCCGTCCGGCGGCCCAGGCTAGCCCCGGAGTTGCTACCCGTGAATGCATCCTTCTCCCCTCTCGATCTGACCGATCGCGTGCTGACAATGGCTAAGACCGGCGTCTATCGCCAGTCGGTATTTGAGGCCCTAGGACCAGTGGCCACCCGGCGTCAGATTCGCGATGCGATCGCCCAGGCCAAGCAGTTTGGTCTTTACACCGTTTCAGCCCTGCGCGACGATGACCTGGGCACCTACTACCAGGTAGAGACCGCTAGCTACGAGGCATTCCAGGCCGCAGCTAAGGCCCTAGCCGGTTCGCAGCCTCAAAATTTGGCCGATCAAGTTGTAGCTACACGCGCCGCCTTGGAAACGATGCTGACGGCGGTGGCAGGCAGTGCCCTAGGCCTAGGGCTGCTCGGCGGCTGGTGCCTACTCGACGGTCAAACGCAGCTGGGACGAGGCCTGTGGCTGGGGGCAGTGGTGGCTGGAGGTCTGTGGAGCGTGCAGCGATGGATCGCGCGGCGGGTTTTGGGCTAGCGGCGGGCAAACTCATCGGTTGCCTTGATTAGCGCGCTGGTAATGCCCGGCTCCATAGCTGAATGACCGGCGTCCTGCACCAATACAAACTGGGCCTCGGGCCAGGCTCGGTGCAGTGCCCAAGCGGTTGTGGCGGGGCAGACAACATCGTAGCGACCCTGCACAATCACGCCGGGGATGTGGCGGATGCGGTGTACCTGGCGCAGCAGGTGATCGTCGGTATCAAAAAAACCTCGGTTGATGAAGTAGTGACACTCAATGCGGGCAAAGGCGATCGCAAACTCGTCTTCGCTGAAATGATTGAGCAGGCTAGGATCCTGCACGAGCTTGCTAGTACTAGCCTCCCACAGCGCCCAGGCGCGGGCGGCAGTCAGACGCTCTTCAGCACTGTCGCTGGTGAGGCGGCGGTAGTAGGCGGCAACTAAATTATCTCGCTCAGCCTCAGGGATAGGAGCGAGGTACTGCTCCCAAGCGTCGGGATACAGGTAGCTCGCTCCCTCCTGGTAGAACCAGGCGATTTCACGCTGGCGCAGGGTGAAAATGCCGCGTAGAATCAGCGCAGCGCAGCGATCGGGGTGGGTCTGAGCGTAGGCCAGCGCCAGCGTACTGCCCCAGCTGCCGCCAAACACTGTCCAGCACTCAATGTTTAGATAAGCGCGAATTTTCTCAACGTCGCTGACCAGCGACCAGGTAGTGTTGTCTTCCAGTTCGGCATGGGGAGAGCTTTTGCCACAGCCCCGCTGGTCAAACAGCACAATGCGCCAGCGCTGGGGATCAAAGAACTGACGGTAGGCGGGGTTGACGCCACCCCCCGGCCCCCCGTGCAAAAACACAACGGGTTTGCCAGTCGGATTGCCAACCTGCTCTACGTAGAGCTGATGCCGCCCCGACACGGCGAGATATTCGGTGGAGTAGGGCTCAATGGGTGGATACAGCTGGCGCATAAATGGTCTAATACGTCCCGTCTACAGAAAGAGTGAGCCACACTATAGCCCAGCTTTCCTAGCTCTAGCACGGCTACAGCAGATGGATTTAAGGTCTACCTAATGGCAGTAATCGCGAGCTTGCTGGGGTCTAGTCATTGGGCTGCAAGTCCTTGCACACCTCTGTGGCTCTAAGTTCCCCAGGAATTGCCGCCGACTCCTGGGGAAAGACTTTACCACCTGCCACTCCCCCGTCTGCGGATCGCGCTGGGTCGTAAACGGGTTGCTTTTGAGGGGTTTGCTGCATGGAGTGGCCATAACACTTACTGTCGCGGAGCTGATCCCATGGTAAGAAATGTCACACACGTTACAGGTGACTCGCAGATTAGCTTTTGGTGACGTTGAAACCGTTAGAAGGTGATTCAAATCACAGGCGCGGTTCGAGACGCCGCCCCTGACTGGAATCTAGACTGAAATGATGCGGTTTTTAAAATCTGCGCTAACATCCTCAAGACATATAGCGAGGACGGGCAGCTAAGGCATTAATGCTTGACCGTCTACCGGTTCAACATAGCCAGTAATGGGCAGGAGTCGTGATGGCAAAGCAGATTAACTTATCGGCACTTAGACGGAATGAATGGGGCGGCTCTAGAGCCGCCCAGCAGGGCACCGCAGCGGTAGTTCGCAAAGTGATTTCAGCGGGAATTATTGCCCTGACGGCGGCTACAGGCGTCACCGCTCAGGGACTAGCCCAGGGCTATGAGGCCGTACCGCCGCTGCCCGCTGGCACCATGCCAGTACCCGGTGTCGGACAGCCCCAGGCGGCGGTCAGCGGTCAGCAGTATTTGATCTACGTCGGCGACACCAGCGATGCCACCTTGAATCAGGTGCGCTTAGTAGAACCGACCGCCTTTCGTACTACCTTCCAGGGGCAGCGGGTGATTCAGGCCGGGCGGTTCAATATGAGCGCTAATGCCCAGCAGCGAGTTGTTGACCTAGGCGCTATGGGCGTCAGCGCTGAGACGGCCCAGGTGGCGGCGGCGGTGCCCTACTACTCTCAAACAGCGACACTGCCAGCCAACGTCTATGCCTCCAACGGCAGTTTGCCGCCCCTGCCCGATGCGGCACTGCCCCAGGGCGTGGGCTCTGGGGTGCCTGTACCGGAGCTGCCCCCTAACGTCGCTCAGGTACCGTCAACCCCTGGCAACGTAGAGTTTGGTCAACAGCTTGACTACGGCATTCCCCCAGCCCCCGGCGATGGGGTTTCTACGCCACCGCCGACTGCGGCACCTCCCGTAGCCCAGTCCGCCAGCGCGCCCTATTACGTTGTTATTCCAGCCGGCTCAGGCAGCCTGGGCGAGCTGAGCAACCAGGTAATCCAGCTTGGTACTCCTGCCGATCGCGTGCAGCAGCGCACGTCCCCGCGCGGCCCTCACGTAGCGGTTGGTCCCTTTGCCGATCGCGGTTTGGCCAACCGCTGGAACGACTTCTACCGCGAGGCGGGTCTCGGCAATAGTCGAGTCTTCTTTCAGCGGTAGGGCCGTGGAGTTAGCACGCAAGACGAGTGACGATGCAGCCTGAGCAACGGTCCACCGAACCCGTGGGGCGATCGCTGGGCGGGTTTAATCAATCCCTTGACTCCGTCGTTACCGCCGAGCAGATGCGCGCCATTGAGGGGCAGCTGTTTGACGCTGGTATGCCCGTAGCGGCGCTAATGGAGAAAGTGGCCGGACGCATTGCCGCCTGGATCGTGGAGCACTTTCCGCCGCAGCGCTGCCCCCGAGCGGCTGTGGTGGCTGGGCCAGGGCACAACGGTGGCGACGCTTTGGTTGTGGCGCGGGAACTAGTGGCCCAGGGCTATGGGGTGCAGCTTTACAGCCCCGCCAGTCGTCTCAAGCCGCTGACCGCTGATCAGCTGCGGTATCTAAGCTATTTAGGCATTGCGGTAGCGGAAGCCGTGACGACCATTGCCCCCTGCGACCTGCTGATCGACGGCTTGTTTGGCTTTGGTCTGGAGCGTCCGGTGGAGGGGGCAATGGCTGACACAGTAGCAGCCATCAACGCTGCTGCTTGTCCAGTGATCAGTATCGACCTGCCCTCTGGTCTGCACACCGATTCCGGAGCGGTGATGGGGACAGCGGTGCGGGCTACCCACACCCTTTGTTTAGGTCTGTGGAAGCGAGCTTTTTGCCAGGATGGGGCGCTGGCGTGTTTAGGAACACCCCACCTGATCGACTTTGATATTCCTGCTGGGGCCATTGCAGCGGTGCTAGAGCGCTCCCCTAGGGTGCGGCGAGCGAGCCTGGAGGCCGTGCGAGCAAAACTGCCCCTGCCGCGATCGCGCAATACCCATAAATATAGAGTCGGTCATCTCTTGCTGATAGCGGGGTCGCGGCCCTACGCCGGAGCGGCACTGCTCAGCGGGCTAGGGGCTAGGGCTAGCGGAGTCGGCATGCTGACGCTGGTCGTGCCCGAGTCGCTGCGGCTGATGGCAGTAGCCCAGCTGCCTGAGGCCCTAGTCGTGGGATGTGCAGAGACTGACAGCGGCGCGATCGCCCGCCTGCCAGAAGATCTAGACCTGGCTCGCTACGACGCGATCGCCTGCGGTCCGGGCCTCAGCCGCCAGGCCGTGGCCACAGTTCAGGCGGTATTGTCTAGCCCTGCTCCTCTGCTGCTCGATGCCGATGGCCTCAATCTGCTGGCAGAGCTAGGTGGCGCTGACACCCTGGCCCAGAGGTCTGCAGCTACCGTCATTACCCCTCACCGGGGCGAGTTTGAGCGCTTGTTCTCCGACCGGCTGGCGGTCAGCGCAGAGGCCGGAGCGGCGGCCCAGTCGGCGGCGCGGCAGAGCGGTGCTGTAGTGCTGCTGAAGGGGGCCTGCACGGCGATCGCGCGTCCTGAGGGCGACCTGTGGTATGTCCCTGAAAGCACTCCGGCTCTGGCCAGAGGCGGCAGCGGCGACGTGCTGACGGGCTTAATCGGCGGCCTGCTGGCCCAGAATGATACCTCAGACCCTTTAGCGGCCCTGGATGCGGCTTTGGTAGGAGCCTGGTGGCATGGTCAAGCCGCCCGCGCCGCCGCCGCCGAGCGCACTGAGCTGGGTGTAGATGGAACCCAGCTGGCTCAGTACCTCAATCCGGTGCTGAGCCAGATGCTAGCCTGAAGAACGTAATGGTTGGACTGCTGCCTTGTTTTCCTTCGACCCAATAACGCTGCCCGAGGGCTTTCGAGAGGGCATTACCCTGCTGGCCTACCTGCTAGCGCTGATGTGGGTCCTTGCTGTCGTTGACTTAATGACGGGGCGACGGGTGCTCAACAAACTCAGTATTCAGCCCCGCCGCCTGGCGGGGCTGCCGGGCATCGCGGTAGCCCCTTTGCTCCACGGTGGGTTCGGGCACCTGGCCGCCAACTCGGGTCCGCTGGTCATTTTGGGCACCGTGATCTTGCTTCAGGGGCTAGAGGTACTGGGACTGGTAACAGTGTTCTGCTGGCTGGTGAGCGGCGTGGGCATCTGGCTGCTGGGTCGTCCCGGCACCCGCCACCTTGGGGCCAGCGGCGTGGTGTTTGGCTACCTGGGCTATATTTTGCTGCGGGGTTATTTTGAAAGGAGTCCGGGGGCGATCGCCGCCGCAGTGGTGGTGGGTTTGCTCTACGGCAGCGCCCTATGGGGGTTACTACCCCTTCAGCAGGGCAAGTCGTGGGTGGGCCACGGCATGGGCTTCGCCGCTGGCGTGATTGTGGCCCGCAAGCTGCCGATTATGCTGGAATGGGTCAGGAATAATTCTGGCTGGTAAGCGCCATCCGGGCTCAAAAGAAATTTCTTAGGAGCAAGGATTTAACAACCTGGGGTAGCCGTCTCGGCTGCCCGCGCTCAGGCAGGATGGCTAACCTGCACGTGGATTTAATAAAATTCTCAACTCTATGGCAGACTCCCCCTCTCACTTCACCCCCGAAGAGCTAGAGCGCTGGCGCTTTGGCTTAGCCCAGGCCAACTTCAACAACGTTCTCTGCCACTGCCGCGACTGTGACGCCACCTGGGTAGCCTCCGACGACAGCGCACCCTGCGCCTGCGGCAGTCGCCGGGTTGAACACATTCCCTGCTGGCAGTTTCCTGACGGCTGAGCAGCTTCTCTCTGGCTAAGCGTCGGAGCGTAGATCTCTAAGCCAGAAACGCCACCAGCGCCTGCAGCTTCTCCCAAGCAGCGCCGCTGGCGAGAATCTCTTTGGCAAGGGTAATGCCGTGGGCGATCGCAGCCTCCATTTCGCCATTTACTTTTTCGCCAACCTTCAAAGCCAGAGCCGCATTTAGGGCCACCACATCCTGCTGAGCCTGGGTACCTTTACCCTGTAGTACGGCAGTCATGATGGCGGTATTGTCTTCGAGTTCGCCACCGCGCAGAGCGCTAAGCGGAGCCGCCGCCAGTCCTAGCGACTGAGGATCGAGCACAGCGCCAGTGACCTGACCGTTTTCGACCACCGACAGGTCGGTTTTATCGCCTAAACCTGCTTCATCAAGCTGCTCGCGCCCGTGCAGCACCACCGCCTGGGGAATGCCCAGCTGGTTCAGCGCCTCGGCCATAGTCGACACCACCGCTGCATCGTAAACGCCAATCACCTGACCGGTTGGCTGTAAGGGGTTAACCAGTGGCCCCAGTAGGTTAAAGACCGTACGCACCTTGAGGCTGCTGCGCAAAGGAGCCACGGCCTTCATCGCCGGGTGCCAGCCCCGCGCAAACAAGAAGGTAATGCCGACCTCGTCCAGCGCCGCCTTTGCCTGCTCTGGGGCCGCCGCCAGGTTTACACCTAGCGCTTCTAGCACATCCGCCGAGCCTACTTTGCTGGAGGCAGAGCGGTTGCCGTGTTTAGCAACTCTTACCCCGGCGGCGGCGGCCACAAAGGCCACAGCGGTGGAAATATTGAAGGTTTGCGCTCCGTCGCCGCCCGTGCCGCAGGTATCAATACAAGGGGTGAGGTGCTGATTACTCTTACCGCCTAAGGACTGCCCCTGCAGCACTCGCGCCATACCGGCCAGTTCACCTGCAGAAACGCCCTTGGCCTGAAGCGCCGCTAGCAGCCCGCCCGATACAACCTCTGGAATCTCCTCGCTAAGCCAGCCCCGCATTAGGGTTTCAGCCTGACTCTGGCTCAGCGATTCTCCGCTGATCAACTGCTGTAGCAGGGCTGACCAGTCTTGGGCGGCAGGCGGGGCTTGGGTCACGGCTTGAACTCCTGGATGTAGGTACAAAGCTGGGGTTAGCCCTCCTATTTTCGCCCAGAACGTTCCCAAAGCGCGCCTGGGCTGGAGCGCGATCGCTCCAGCGGTGAGGTTTATCCTGGCGGCATCTCTGAAGTGATAAATACCTGTCTAACTCGCATGTCACGCCGCTCCTGTGCGGAAAACATGGACAGAAAGCTATAATCCTGACGTGTTGCCCTAGTATCATTGATTACAGCATCTGTAACTAATGCGGAAACTCCAGACTTTAGTTGTCCTGTCAAAGTATGGATACCTTGATCAGACCTCCGCATGAGTAGACCATTTACATCAGGGAGATAACAGCGCCTACTATGGCTGACACGACCTTAGATCTAGCGGGGGTTTCCGCCGCTGTTGATCAATATTTCACCGGCTTTAATACCGAAGACTACCGCGCCGTGGCGGCTCTGTTCGAATCTGATGGAGTACTCATCGCTCCCTTTGAGGAACCGCTCGTTGGTCCAGAGGCCATCTATGTTTACCTACAGGCCGAAGCCGTTAACATGCAGGCCACGCCGGTTGATGCGGAGGTGATGGCTAATCCAGACGGCACCCGACAGATTGTGGTTAGAGGGCGAGTCAAAACCCTGCTGTTTATTGTCAACGTGCGGTGGACCTTTGTTGTCACCACAGACGATACCCTTCAAACCGCTGAAATCAAACTGCTGGCATCGCTCCAAGAACTTGTGCAGATGGATCAGGGCCAGTAGATATCAGCGGTTCCCGCTCAGTCGCAGGCTTAGTCCGTGAACTCGCGGCTCAGGGCTGCTGCTCTTGCGGGCAGCAGCGCCTGTAGAATCAGCCCTTGGGCCATAGGCATTTGGCCATAGGTAAATCCGTAGGGAGCCTGCCCTAGATGGGGGCGAAGCTGCTCTAGAGCATAGGGGCTGCCGTAGACAATCACTCCCTGTAAAAAACCAGCTCCAAGCAAGGCGTCTAGCCAGGTGGTAGCTAGGTGAATCAGAGCTGCCGACCCCCGGAAAGGATTGCCGCGCACAAAGATTTGCACCAGGCTGGGCCGCAGGCTGTCTTTTCGGGGTAGCTGAATACACCCTTGAGTATCTAAAAGTTTGAGCTGATAGTGGTGACCCTGAGGCAAAACAACTGCTGCGGCCGTGCGATCAAGGCGGCAGCTCATGACATCGTCTACCAGCACCAGGTTATCGCCAGGGGCGCTGGCGGTGCAGGGCATCACCTGACCCTGCACCGTCATTGAGTCGACAAGCAGGTTAGTGGTTAGCTGACGAGCAGCAGGCTGAGCCAAGGTATCTAGCTGTACTGGAGGCGGTGGCAGATGTTCCCAGGCGTGGCCAGCACCATCGGGTAGCAGAGCCGGGGCCGCCTTTTGCTTAGCCCGCCAGAGGCGTTCTACACTGGCCAAGATTCGCCCTGGGGTGAGGCGGCCCTGGTTCACCGCTTCTACTACAGCGGCAATGACGCCTTCTGTGTCGCTGGGCATAAGCAGCACGTCGGCACCGGCTTCAACCGCAAGTACCGCTGCTTCGTAGGGGCCGTAGGCGTTTGTAATAGCCCCCATAACTAGGGCATCGGTAACAATTAGCCCGTCAAAACCCATCTGCTGGCGCAGTAGTCCGGTGAGGGTGGGGCTAGAGAGGGTGGCGGGGTGCTGCTTGTCTAGAGCAGGGATGTGGAGATGGGCGGTCATTACCGCGTCTACTCCGGTCGCGATCGCGGCCCTGAAGGGCTCTAGCTCAAGGGCGTTGAGGCGGTCTAGGCCATGGGCCAGCACCGGCAGCTCTAGGTGAGAGTCAGCTGCCGTATCGCCGTGGCCCGGAAAGTGTTTAGCAGTGGTCAGCACTGGCTGAGTTTGAGCACCGCGAAGAAAAGCCTCAGTCAGGGCGCAGACTTGCTCTAAGTTATCTCCAAAGGCCCGCACGTTAATGACTGGATTATCGGGATTGTTGTTGACATCCACCACCGGAGCTAGCACCCAGTTAATGCCAATAGCCAGAGCCTCAGCGGCGGTAGCGGCCCCAAAGGCCTCGGCATAGGCCAGGGCGATGGCACCATCCCGGCGGGCCACTGCCGACAGCGCCATCGGCGGCGGAAACCAGGTGGCTCCGCTAAATCGCTGACCTACCCCCTCTTCGACATCGGCAGCTAGCAGCAGCGGAATCCGCGCCTGAGTCTGAAGCGCCTGGGTCTTGAGACCTACTTCGGCGGCGCTGCCCCCCAGGAAAATGACGCCGCCAACACCTAGCTCTTGCACGTAGCGAGTGAGGGTCGCCTGGTCGGCCTCCCAGGCGGGATAGCGAATTTCATGATCAAACAGATGACCCGAGGCTCGCACCACCACCATTTGGGCGACCTGTGCTGCCAAAGAAATGCTTTCGGGGGCAGGCAGCCGGGCGGTAACGATGCCCTGGCTCACTCCTCTTTCCCAGCGGCAGGAGGCTCGGCTCCATTTGAGTCACGACTATCTAAGTCTGCTTCACCCTCGTCAGATAGTCCTTCGCCCCGCTCACACTTCATCCTCAGCGGCCACAGTCCCGGTTTCGGCTGGGTCGCTGCTCTCCAGCTCTGCTTCAATCCCGTTGGGTTCACCAGACTCGCCGGGCTCGCCGGACTCATCGGGCAATCCCTTTTCGGCTC
>JBARUP010000604.1:0-3363 GCA_049645805.1 Nodosilinea sp. | reverse complement strand
AGGGCTGGAACCCCTGATTTCTCGTTAACTAAGCCACTGGGGAAGAGGGTTGAAACCCGCATTCTACCGTTGGCTCTTAAAAACTGTCCGGAGTGTTGTAAGCCTAAACCTTGAGACGATCTTTTAGAATGGAGTCAATTAGAATGGAGTAAATGGAGTCAATTAGAATGGAGTCAACAGTCAAAAATTAATTTTTATACACCCCTTCCAAAAAACAGTTCAAATGAACTACTCTTGGATCTATAACGGCTAGCCTACCTAGGTACAGCGCTATGGCTTCCTTAACCATTCGACCAGGGTCGCGGGTCCGTCTCAAAGGGCAAGACGACCAGGTACCAGATTTTGTAGTTGTACGATGCGGCCGCGATCGCTGCTGGGTGCGCCAGCAGGGCTGGGCCCCTGAGGCAGAGATGAATGTTAGCTTCAAGCAGCTTTGGGTTCCCCCCGAGCCAGGGTCAACCCTTCCTTTGGCGCTGGTCAAGCAGATCAAAGCCGCCGGGCTGGTTGCCCCCCACGGCGATCACCGAGCTGGCAGCAATGTAGTGTACATGGATGCCTACCGCTCATCCTAGGCTGAGGAGCAGTAGTGGCATAGATCTAGTTTTTGATTTGACCTGCTGCGTGCTGTCTCGCTGCCGAAGTGCTACGATGCAGCTCTGTCGGTTTCAGCGGGGATCAGCCGCTGAAGGAAACGGGGAAAGCGCAGCGAAAATCTGCCACTGTCCCGCAGCTGTGAAGAAATTTTGGACTGGAGGTTTTGGACTTTGGCTTTGTATGAAGCTAGAACCTAAGCCCTAGAATCCAGGATTACCTAAGTCAGAATGCCCGCCGATGGATATTTTCTCTTCGTTCCATCTGCGAGGTACAGATGACTGCCAATCAAGTTTTGTTTGTTCTAAAGCACCGTAGCCCAAGAGCGTTTTTAGCGACTGGGCCAGCCCAATCTGCGTCGGGCCAGGGCCAGTCGCGCCTGCGACGACTGCTGATAGAGCCACTGAGCCTCTGTGTTTTTTTCGCCTAATCTAGCCAGCTGCCGGAAGGGTCTAGACCTAGCTATCGGCTCGGTTCGGTGCAGGGTCTGGGTCTACGTGTCCTTAACCCCCTGGCTCTACCCATACCGCTGCCGAAGTGCTTCGCCGCTGAGGCGACCGCGCGGCTGAGCTCAATCAAGTTCCAGAATTATGGCCCTGACGTCGTCAGCATCCGCGCTGTGAGGATAGCTGGCGCAGTTCCTTTATCTATTTTGCCAAACGCAATGACGCAACCCACTTTGTTTATCTGCACCCTGTGCAAGTTTCCTACCGCCGAGGCTAGAGCCGACGACGCTACCGGTGGGCAGCACTTGATCGATCAGCTTGCCCGCCATCTAAATCGTGATGACGGCATGGTTAAACTAGAGCCCGTGCGCTGCATGGCCGCCTGCGATCGCGCCTGCAATGCCGCCCTAGCTGCCCCTGGCAAGCTCACGTTCATTTTTAACGACCTATCGCCTCGGCAGTCGGCGGCTGACCTGGCAGAATTTTGTCGCCAGTACGCGGCGGCTGCCACTGGCAAAGTACCCTACGGACTGCGATCGCCTGCCATTAAGCAGGCCACCGCCTACGTGCTGCCGCCCTTGGCTGGGGCCGTAGACGAGGCGATCGCCTAGGCCTGCTAACGGTCTACACTTCCAAAACAATCTCCATCTCTACCCCGAACTCTCTCGCCAGGTCGCAGGTCTGGTGGTCGGTGATATTGGTATCGCTCAGCTCCAGATTGTAAAAGCTGACGGCAGCATGGTGAAAGTATGGCCCCGCGTGCCAGGTGCCCACTTCCAGCTTGATAAAGCAGCTGCCGGGGATGTGAAAGGCCTGAATTTCCTTAGGGTCGGGCCGGTCGGACTGCCCAGGCGGCGCTACGGCCATGAGCCAGTCTTTGCCCTCCAAAGACCCTAGGCACTGGGTGCAGCGCTGGTGCCGGGTAATGGTATGAAACCGACTCCCCTTAGCGATGAGAGACATGATGTAAAAGCGAGGAACACCGTCTAGCTTAAGCTGAGCCTCCCAGAGGCCAGTTGCCCCATCGGTGCTGGGAAAGATAACCTGGCCAAAGGGGGCAAAGGCCTCTGGGGTAACGGGCTGAGCCGCTAGTTGCTGGAGGGTAAGCGGTAGGGCCATAGCAGCAGAAGACTGAACAGCATGACACCACTATAGCGATCGCTTTTAAGTAGTCGGCACCTCGACCGGAGCTTTCAGGTAGTCTAAATCTGGCCCGGAGGGAATAATGCCGCCGGGGTTGAGCGGAAATAGATTACCGTAGTAGTCTCGCTTGACCACCTCAATGTCGCAGGTTTCCGACACCCCCGGCAGTTGGTACATGCGGCGCAGGTAAGGGCCAAGGTGAGTGTAGTCTTGAATACGGCGGCGGTTGCACTTGAACAGGCTGTAGTAGACCACATCAAAGCGAAATAGCGTGGTGAATAGTCGCACATCCGCCAGGGTGACCGTGTCGCCGCAGAGAAAGGGGCGCTGGGCTAGCGCCTGGTCAAGCTCACCTAGGGCACCAAACAGCTCACCGCTGGCTCGGTCATAGGCTGCCTGGGTTTGGGCAAAGCCGCAGCGGTACACACCATTGTTCACGGCCTGGTAAGTGCGATTGTTCCAGTGGTCAATATCGGCTTTCAGGGAGTCTGGGTAAAGGTCTACTTCGGGGCGAGTGGCCCATTCATTTAAAGCAGCGCTGAGCATCACGATAATCTCGGCGCTTTCGTTGTTGACGATGCTGGCCGTCTGCGTATCCCACAGCGCTGGCACCGTGGCCCGTCCGCTGTACCCCGTTTGGGACTGGCGATAGAGCTGGGGCAGCGTGCGACAGCCGCGAAACGGGGTTTCAAACACCCAGCAGCCTTCGCTGGGGGAGGGGCTGACTACGATAGTTGAAACTGCTCCCTCCAGGCCTTTCAGCGCTCGCGTTACGAGGGTTCGGTGGGCCCACGGACACCCCAGACCGACAATGAGGCTGTAGCGGTTTGCCTCAGGGGGATAGGTGCCCGCGGGCTCAATCCAGTGCCGAAATTCGCTTTCGGGACGCTGGTAATCGCCGCCCTGGCTGCTGGGAGCCATTTGTCCCATCATGGTTTGCCACAGGGTTTCCCAAACCGTTCTGGCGGTACGAATCAGCAAACCAGGAGGTAGAGCAGCCATAGCATTCTTGCGGTGAAGGATGCCTTCACTATACAAAGGCATCCTTCACCGTTATGACCCTGATGGATGCATGGCGCTGTAGGTGCATCCTAAGCTAAGTGCAGATCTGGAAAAACCGGGTCGCCTATGAAGAAGCGACCCGGTTGACTGTGAGGCTGAACGCTCCTAAAGGGCTACGTCC
>JBARUP010000603.1:0-3013 GCA_049645805.1 Nodosilinea sp. | reverse complement strand
ACCTGACACTATGCAAGCTCTGAACACCCACACTCCAGCTCAAGCCATGATCGCAACCCAGGAACCCTTCCTGATTATTGACAACCTCTCCAAGGTTTACCCCACTTCCACTGGCAACTTCATCGTGCTTGACAGTATCGATCTCGCCGTTAATGAAGGTGAGTTCGTTTGCGTCATTGGCCACTCCGGCTGCGGTAAGTCAACTCTGCTAGATATGGTGGCCGGCTTTCGCCAGCCCACCGAAGGCGAGGTCCGCCTGCAAACTCAAACCATCAGCGAGCCCGGCCCCGATCGCATGGTGGTGTTTCAAAACTATTCGCTGCTGCCCTGGCTGACCGCCTACGAAAATATTTATCTAGGCGTCAACTCGGTTTTCTCTAACAAGCCCGAGGCCGCCAAGAAGCATATCGTCATGGAGCACCTAGAGATGGTGGGCCTAGCCGATGTAGCCCACAAAAGACCCGGCGCGCTCTCCGGCGGCATGAAGCAGCGGGTCTGCATTGCCCGCGCCCTCGCTCTGCGGCCTAAGGTGCTGATTCTAGACGAGCCCTTCGGCGCGCTCGACCCCATCACCCGTGAAGAGCTGCAAGAAGAGCTGCTAACCATCTGGCGCGACCACCGGATTACGGTGCTGATGATTACCCACGACATTGACGAAGCGCTGTTCTTGAGCGATCGCGTTGTCATGATGACCAACGGCCCTGCCGCCAAAATTGGCGAGATCATGATAGTGCCCTTCGCTCGCCCCCGCGATCGGTCCCGAATGATGGAAGACCCCCAGTTCTACGAACTGCGCAACGAAGCCCTCGACTTCCTGTATCACCGCTACGCCCACGACGATACCTAGACCCGCTCAGGCTGGATTCAGCGGCGATTTATTCTGATTAGACATAATCAAATCTATGATGGCAGAAACAGCTCTATCAACGCCGTCTGATAGGGCTGTAGGGCATTGTCTAAGGCCGGGAAAAAGACCGGAGACGGAAACAGCGGCTCAAAAAACTGTACAACGGGGATATTCTCGACCCGAGGCAGAAAGTCTGACGGGTTAGGGCCATCGATATGGCGGCTCAGTACCCCAAATCCTAGGCGTTCGCTGCGGGGTTGCCAGCTGGGTGCGGTGCGGTGCAGCCAGTCATCAAAGTCGCTGGCGCTTGCCATGCTGGCTATCAGCTGGGCAATCACCTGGGGCGGAGGCAGCGCCTGAGTTAAATCGTCAATATCTTCAGGCTGGGTGACCCAGGCTCTCTCCAGCAGAGGCTGGCGCTGGTCTGGAGTTTTCCATGCCAAAACAGCGTACTTAGCCGGGGTCTCGGGCCAAGGCTCAGCATCAACGATTTGGCCTGTGGCTAGGGCAAGTACGCCCTGCTGTAGGTCACCGCCGTAGTGCCAGTCTTCAGCAGCGGCGGCCAGATCGCCCCGCCACCAGCGCAGGCTACCTCTAGCCCTGTGCAGAAATTGCTCAAAATCAGGGTCTTGAGCCGCTTCAGCCTGCTTAAGCAGATCGCCATAGCGCTGCTCCAGCTGACCAAGCACCGCTGGGTAAACGGCGACAAAAGGGTCGATCTGCCACAGCGGGCTAGTCAGGAGGGCCGGATGGCGCAGAATTTCAAGGCTTAGCGCCTCGGTGGCGCAGTCGACGCCGCCGGTTTGCAGGCAGGCAACCCCTAGACCAAAGAGAACACCCTTTTTAGCGGGTACCAGGGCGATCGCGCGGGCAAAGGACGCCTGGGCACCCTCCGGCTGGCCCTGCTCAATATGTAGCCAGCCTAGATTCGAGTGGCCGAACTCTTGGTAGGGCACAATTTGATTGCCGGTTTCGAACCACTCGACCGCGTCGGCTAGCAGGGTCTGACGCAGAGGCGGACTATCGCTCGACTGGAGGGCAAACTCACCTAGATGGTAGCCAAGCTGGTAGGGGTAGTAGGGCTCCCAAGGGGCAAGGGCGTGGGCCTGCCCCAGCTGGTTAGCGAAGCGATCGAAGTCGGCAGGCTCATCGGTGAGGGCCGAGAATCCGCTGCTGGCGGTGGCCCAGGCGCGGTGGGCAGGCATCAGCCAGAGGGTCATGGCAAGCGCTAGGCCAAGCCCCGCCCCAGCCAGCCAGCGGTGGCGGCCAGCCGCCACGCTCTCCGGCGGCTGGAGCGGGCTGAAGGCGCGGGCAAGGACGGCAAGGTAGAGAGTGATGACCCCCGCGATCGCGGGAATGTCGAGCTGGTAGTCGGTGAGGCTGATCAACCCAAAGGCAAACAGCCCCGCCATCAAACTCCACACCAGCACCGGCGGCAGGCCAGCGGGGGTAGCCTGCGCGCCCTGCCTTATCCACCGCATCGCTAAAATCGCCAGCACCAGCACCAGCGCCAGGGGCACAATAAGGCCCCAGATTCCTAGCTCACCCCAGAGCTGGGCCGGGGTGCTGTGCAGCTGAAACTGTAGCTCGGCATCGCGCCCGGCCCAGCCCGGACGATATTTTTGGTAGACCAGCGGCACGCTGCCCAGCCCAGCTCCTGTGACTGGCTGACTAATACCCATGCGCCAGCCCACAGCATTGGTAACCACCCGGTAAGATAGCTCTCCGCCGGTAAAATCACCCCGGCCCAAGGTGTTGAGAACCTGCCGCAGGCGCGGATTTGCTAACAGACCCAGCCCCAGTAAACCTAGGGTAGTGCCCCCCACAGCAAGAGCCAGGGGACGGGGCAGGCGGCTATATAGTAGAGAAATTCCCGTCGCTAAAATTCCCGTGATCGTAATCGCCAGCCAGCCGCCGCGAGAGCTAGTGGTATAGAGATTGAGCAGGCCCAGGCCCAGCCCTACCAGCCACAGCCAGCGGTGCCAGCCCAGCGCCAGCCGCGCCTGAGCCGCAAGCAGGGGCAGGACCAGCATCAGGTAGCCCGCCACGTAGTTTTGATGACCGATGGGTTGCCAGTTGCGCAGACTAGTCAGGGCAAAGCTAAAGGACTGGTCCACGCCATACCCTTGAAGAGTCGCCAAACGAGCTAGTTCAGGCTGATAGATC
>JBARUP010000602.1:0-3614 GCA_049645805.1 Nodosilinea sp. | reverse complement strand
GGGCCTCTCGCCGGGCTGCCTGGGGGTCGCTAACCAAAACGGCTTCAGGGGCAAAAATGTCTCGATTAAGAAGGCGGGCGACGAGAGCTTCTCCCATCATCCCGCCGCCGATAACCCCAAATACTTTCCTGGGCATACGCTCACCTCCGACCTGCTTAACTACGCCGTTAGTGATGACCATACCCCAAGGTAGCCCCCAGAACTAGTCTGGGGGCAGTGATAGTCATTGTGAGTGTTGGATAACCTTAGGCCATGCGCGCCATGGGCTCGGTGCCCCAGGTGGGTGCCGGGGGCATTTGACCAGGCATGGGCATTCCCTGGGACTGAGCCATGAAGATTTCTTCTTCGTACTCGGTGGGGGTGCTGACCTGAACACAGTTAGGAGTGAACAGGAAGATGCTTTCGCCAATGCGCTCCTGGTGGCCATCAATGGCGTAGGTGCCACCAGCTACAAAGTCAACAGCGCGCTGGGCCTGATCAGGATCCATAATGGTAAGGTTGAGAACCACCGATTTGCGCTCCCGCAGAGCCTGAATCGCCTGGGGCATCTCTTCAAAAGAGCGAGGCTCCATAACAACCACTTCAGAGGTGCCGTTCATGGCACCGGGCATACCAATTACGTTGCTGGCCATCGGGGGCATTCCTGTATCAGTGGGCATCATACGTTCGCGACGGGGGCGGCTGCGCCGAACTTCTTCGGGCTGAGGCTGCACGATAGGCTGGGTGTTCTCTTCTTGGTAGAGGTTTTGGTACTCCTCACCATCCATTTCTTCGTATTCATAGTCATAGTCTGCTGGGTCGTTTAGGCCAACGAAGTCCCGCAGCTTAGAAAACATATTGCTCACAACTTACACTCCACGACGACTATCACTTTGGTAGGCAAACCCCTGGCCGTTGACCAATGGGGACGTTATGCTCCGGTTATCCGAGGGTATGATAGCGCCAAATTCCCATTTGCAACGGCTGTTGTGGAAAATAGTGGAGCTATCTTAGGGTGAGGGGATGAATTGACCCTTAAAGAGGATCTTTACGTTACCTAAAGCTAACCCTAGAGCCTAGGGATAACTGCCATCAAAGTGACGTACTTCTCGCTGAGCCAGAGCCAATCTAGGATTCTGCGCTCATGCCTTGCACACAGAATATTGAGACCACAGTATACACGAAATCAAAAAAAGCAGTAGCAGATTTTCAATTAGTTGAATGCTTTTCAGACAGGGGACGGGGGCCGAACAGTCCTATGCCCAACCGCACCATGGTGGCCCCACAGGCGATCGCCTCTGAATAATCTCCTGACATGCCCATCGAGAGTTGATCGATTTGAAGGTGGACAAAAGCTTTTTGGTTGATTGTTTCAGCTAGCTGCTTAGTTTTAATGAACACCTCTCGCACCGCTGCATCGTTGGCTTCTTGGGGCGGAATAGACATCAGGCCGCGAATGTTGAGGTGGGTCAGCTGATCGAACTGGGGCAACTGCGAGGCTAGCTCGGCGACTTCAATGCCGTGCTTAGGCGGGTCGGGCACCAGCTTAACCTGAAGGCAGCACCGGGGAGTTTTCTCCAAATCTTGGGCTGCCTGATCGAGTCGCTGAGCTAGCTTCAGGCTGTCAACAGAGTGAATCCAGTCAAAATGCTCAACGGCTTTACGGGCTTTGTTGGATTGTAGATGGCCAATCAAGTGCCAGACAATATCGGGCAGGTCGGCGAGTTCGGCCTGTTTGGCGATCGCCTCCTGCACCCGGCTTTCGCCAAAGTGCCTAATTCCCTTAGCATAGGCGGCTCGGATAGTTGCCGCTGGCAGGAACTTAGTCACCGCCACCAGCGTGACAGTAGAGGGAATGCTCTGGCAAATATCGTCAAAGTGCTGGGGCAGAGCGCTGGGGGCAGCGGTCATTGAAAGGTCTTCTTATAGGTGTGCTGGAGTCGATCATAATCGGTATGATGGCCTTCCCGCCGCAAGATCCGCAGCCGACTTTCGAGCATAAGACGGGCATTGCTGCGGCTGAGGGGCTGAAATAACAAACCTTCGGTAGGCGAGTGGGTAACCACAAAAAATAGCCGCTGTGCATACAGCGTGGCGAACAGCTCCTGACCGTCGTCTACTATGCACACTCTGAAGAGCAAGCCAAAATTCGGATGGTTAAGATAGGTTTCTGTGCTCATTCGAGTATGAGAGAGTCTCTTCCTTATGACAGAATGATGGTCACGTCTGTTCAATTCGTCACATGCATTCTAGAACCTGACGTGCTGTATGCACGCATACTTGAGCAGATCGATTATTGTTTAGGCGTTCTTGGGGAATGTGGGCTGTAGCACAGCTACCTCAAACCCAGCGCCAGCAGCTGTGCCCTGGCTTTCTGGAGAGATTCTTGCCACTCTCGCTCTGGATCACTGTCAGCGACGATACCAGCGCCCACCTGCCCCCAAACGGTAGACCCGGTCAACAGGCGATCGGCATGTTCAACTAGCAGGGTACGAATCAAAATATTCAAATCGAGATGGCCGCGTCGATCTAGATACCCGCAGGAGCCGTAGAACAGGCTGCGGCGCACGGGCTCTAGGGCTTCGATAATTTCCATGCAGCGAACCTTGGGACAGCCGGTGATGGTGCCGCCGGGAAACACAGCGCGGATCAGATCTATGGGGGTGCGATCGCGTTCTAGCTCTCCCACCACATTGCTTGCCAAGTGCATTACGTGGCTGTAGTACTCTACCGTCAGCAGCTCGTTAACCTGAACGCTACCCCACTGGCACACCCGGCCTAGGTCGTTGCGCTCTAGGTCAACCAGCATGATGTGTTCAGCGCGCTCCTTGGGGTTGTTTAGCAAGGTTTGGGCTAGCTCAGCATCTTCGTCCGGGTTTGTGCCCCTGGGGCGGGTGCCGGCGATAGGGCGAGTTTGAGCGATGCGTTTCACAGGAGAATTGGCTTGAGGCGCTTTCCGACTTTGGGCATCGCGCAGCTGAACTAGGCGCTCAGGCGAGCAGCTGATCACATCGCCCCAGGGGGTGCGCCAGTAGCAGGCAAAGGGCGATGGGTTAATGTGCTGGAGTCGTCGGTAGAGTGCCCAGCTGTGGGTCGTTGTAATGGTAGAAAAGCGCAGGGAAAGATTAACTTGAAACACATCTCCTGCCTGAATGTGCCGTTTAGCCTGCTGCACAGCCTGCTGGTACTCTGTGGCCTCCATTCCTAGGGTGAGAACGGGGCGATCGCTGTCGGCATCAGGCTGTAAAAAAGTTTCGTCTACGGCTACCGCTAGCGCTTTTTCCATTGCGCTCAAAGCGGCTTTGTTAGGGGCAAATAGCCACATCTGCTGGGCCTGATGATCGAGCACGGCGAAGGTCGCTGGCTCGTACCAAAGGGCCGCTGGAAAGGGCAGGGGATCGGTCTTGAGCGTGGGCAAACGCTCGATTTCCCAGGCCAGATCGTAGCCCAGCCAGCCCAGCCAGCCGCCTGCAAAGGGTAGCGCCTGGGCTGCTTCGGCCTCATCGCCTAGAAGCTCTAGCGGCGCACCCTCCGTCAGCTGCTGAGCTAGAGTTGGCAAGATATTGCCTACCTCCGGGATCCACACCTGTGGACGACCGCTTGACCAGCAGGGCGGCCCGGCACAGATAGAATAG
>JBARUP010000601.1:0-5052 GCA_049645805.1 Nodosilinea sp. | reverse complement strand
ACGATCCCCTGTGGTTTAAGAACGCCATCATTTACGAAGTGCCCGTGCGCGCCTTTGCCGACAGTAATAACGACGGTATTGGTGATTTTCGGGGCCTGATTGGAAAACTGGACTACCTTCAAGACTTGGGTGTAACAGCTATCTGGCTGCTACCCTTCTTTCCGTCGCCGCTGCGGGATGACGGCTATGACATTGCCGACTACATGAACGTGAACCCTGTTTACGGAACGCTGGACGACTTCAAGGCGCTCATGCAGGCCGCCCACCAGCGGGGCATTCGCGTCATCATTGAGCTGATTGTTAACCACACCTCCGATCAGCATCCCTGGTTCCAGCGGGCCCGGCAGGCTCCCGAGGGCAGCCCTGAGCGCGATTTCTATGTCTGGAGCGATACCTATGAAAAGTATCAAGAAGCGCGGATTATTTTTCAGGATTTTGAAACGTCTAACTGGACGTGGGATTCAGTTGCGAACGCCTACTTCTGGCACCGCTTTTATTCTCACCAGCCCGACTTGAACTACGACAATCCGGCAGTGGGCCAGGCCGTATTTGACGTGATGGATTTTTGGCTGGAGATGGGAGTAGACGGGCTGCGCATGGATGCGGTGCCCTACTTGTACGAGCGCGACGGCACCAGCTGTGAGAACCTGCCCGAAACCCACGCCTTTTTGAAGCGGCTGCGCCAGCACATCGACGAAAAGTTTCCCAACCGCATGCTGCTGGCTGAGGCCAACCAGTGGCCAGAGGATGCCGCCGCCTACTTTGGTGACGGCGACGAGTGTCACATGAACTTTCACTTTCCGCTCATGCCAAGGCTATTTATGGCCCTGCGTATGGAAGACAGCTTTCCCATCGCCGACATCTTGCAGCAGACGCCAGCCATTCCCGACAATTGTCAGTGGGGCCTGTTTCTGCGCAACCACGACGAGCTGACGCTGGAAATGGTGACTGACGAAGACCGCGATTTTATGTACCGCGTCTACGCCCAAGACCCTGAGATGCGGGTGAACCTGGGCATTCGACGGCGGCTAGCGCCGCTGCTGGGCAACGATCGCCGCCAGATCGAGCTGCTAAATAGCCTGCTGCTGTCGCTGCCCGGTACGCCGGTGCTGTACTACGGTGACGAAATTGGCATGGGCGACAACGTCTACGTGGGCGATCGCAACGGGGTACGTACCCCCATGCAGTGGAACTTCGACCGCAACGCTGGCTTCAGCAACGCCAGCCCCCAGCGTCTCTTTCTGCCCCTGATTGTCGATGCTGAGTACCACTACGCCACCGTCAACGTCGAGGCTCAGCGGGCTAACCCCACGTCGCTGCTAAACGCCACGAAGCGGCTGATTGCCATGCGCAAGCACTTTGCCGCGCTAGGCCGTGGTGATTTTCAGATCCTGCACCCCGAAAATCGCAAGGTGCTGGCGTTTACCCGTACCTACAACGACGAGAAAGTTTTAGTCGTCGCTAATCTATCTCGCTTTGTGCAGACCGTCGAGCTTGATCTATCGGCGCTGAAGGGGCGAGTGCCGGTCGAAATATTCGGTCGTACCGAGTTTCCTCCAATTGGCGATTCACCCTACTTCATCAGTATTGGCTCCTACGCGGTCTACTGGTTTACCCTCAAGCCCCAGGCGGTGCCTCAGCCCGCTCAGCAGTCTCAGCCAGAGCTGCCTACCCTGGCGCTAGAGGGGGACTGGCAGGACGCCTTTCTGCCGCTGCACTCCGCCCAGGCCCGCAGTTTTGTTACCAGTCTAGAAGCCCAGCTGCCCCATTACCTGGTTGGCCACCGCTGGTTCGGCGGCAGAACGCGGACGGTCCATGCGGCCAGTATTGTCGAAGCCGTCCCAATTTCCTACGAAGGCGGCTGCGCTCAGATGATTGAGCTGCATGTCGATTACATCCAGGGCAACCCCCAGACTTACGTGCTGTTTTTGGCCGTAGCCGAAGGCGATCGCGCGCTCCACATGCTGTCTGAGTCGCCGCAGTCGGTGATAGCTCGAGTCAAGCTGGCCCATAGCGATACATCGGCGGTGCTGTTCGATGCGATCGCTGACAAGTCGTTCTTAACCACCTTACTGGACAGCATTGCCAAAAAGCAGGTCTACCAAAATTCGGCGGGTAGACTGGAAGCCGCCACGACATCGCTGTTCGACAGTCTGAGTCGTGGCGACAGCAGCCCTGTTGATGACCCTAGCGAGACCAGCAGCCTAGCATTTGAGCCCGCTCTGCTAAAGGGCGCTCACAATAACACCTCGATTGCCTACGCCAAGGCGGGCAGCATTACGGCTCAAAATCGGCTGATTTTGAAGCTATTCCAAAAGGTCGATGAAGGTGAGCATCCTGACCTAGAAGTGCGCCGCTTTTTAGACGAGCATCAGGACTTCAATCACATTACCTCGATTGCCGGTATGCTCACCTACCGCCGAACCTCGGCGGAACCAATCACGGTTGGCATTCTTCAAGAGTTCATTCCCGACACCCGCAGCACCCTGGATTACACCCTTGACCACCTGCGCGACTTCTTTGACCTAGTCGCTATGGATCAGTCGGACATTGACGAAGCGCCTCTGCCCACGGGTTCTCCCCTAGAGCTAGAGCCCTTAGCCGTTGACAGCTCCGCCTCAGACGAGGTCTTTTTTCCGCTACCCTACTGCCCGCTACCCTCAGTCGAGTCTCAGATTCCGGCCTGCAAAGCAATCAACAGCTATTTAGCCAATATGCAGCTGCTGGGCCAGCGCACCGCTGAGCTCCACATTGCCCTCACCGTAGACACCGAGTCTGCCGCCTTTGCACCTGAGCCGTTCACCTCGCTCTACCAGCGATCGATCTATCAGTACAGCCGCAACCTGACCGGGCAGGTCTTTTTGCTGTTGAAAAACCGCCTAAACACCCTAGCTCCCAGCACGCGATCGCTGGCAACAGCCGTGTTGAATCAGCATGACGCTTGCCTACAGCAGTTTCAGCTAGTCTTGGACCACAAAATCACGGCCCTGCGCCTTCGCTGTCACAACGACTATCACCTAGGGCAGGTGCTCTACACGGGTAAAGACTTTTTCATTATTGACTTTGAGGGCGACCCCGCCCGCAGCCTGAACGAGCGCCGCATGAAGCGATCGCCCCTGCGAGACGTGGCAAGCATGCTGCAATCCTTCTACTATGCCGTCAACATTGCCCTCGACAGAGAGCAGGAAAGCGGCATGAGTCAGCCTGACCAGCAGCAGCAGATGCAGCAGTGGGCTGAGTTTTGGTACCGCTGGGTCAGCACGACGTTCATTAAGGCGTATTTGGCTACTGCCAGCCGCAGAGACTTCCTGCCTCAGACTCAGCAAGAGCTAGAGGTGCTGCTCGACAACTATCTGATCGAGCAGACCATTTACAACCTGGGTCGAGAGCTAGTCGATCGCTCTGCCCATGTTGATATTCCCCTGCGCCGCATCCTGCACCTTCTGTCGATTGACCCCGGTACCGGCTCACCACTGCCCCAATCCCTCAAGAACGTCTAAACACGCTGCCCGATTCTAGCCATCTTCGTCTCCGCCACTGTAGCGGAGACGGCAGCGCTGGGGAGGTAGCGCACAGAATCTAGGCGCACAAGTGGAGACCTGGCGGGTTAGCCGACTGTCCCTGCTGGTGATCGCACTATTTTGCTTACTCCTGCGGGAAAATTCGGCTTGTACTATAATCCTTGAGTCTGTGCTGTTTACAATTTTTAATGTTTAAAACCTATGATCAAACCCATCAAGACGCTTCGGATCTCTGCTTTGACTGGCCTCTTTGGTTTAGCCTTGGCCAGTGCTGGCACCGCGATCGCCGCTGACTTCTCCATCAATCCTGCCGCTGATAGCAAGCAGTCTGTGCTCGTTGCCCAGTCAGAGGAGACTATTGTTGAGGTCGCCGCTGGCAACGAGGCGTTTTCTACCCTCGTGAGCGCTGTCGAGGCGGCCGGACTTGCCCCGGCTCTGTCGGGCGATGGCCCCTTCACCGTGTTTGCGCCCACCAACGACGCGTTTGCAGACCTCGACGATACCCTAATGTCCGAATACGGGATTGCCCTGGCCGATCTGCTCAAGCCTGAGAACCAGGAGATTTTGCAGGCTGTACTGTCCTACCACGTCGTTGGTACCGATGTGATGTCTGAAGACATTCCTGAGGGAGTATCCACCGTCTCAGCCCTAGACGAAAACGACCTGCGAATTACCCGCGCTGGCGATGCCGTCATGGTGAATATGGCCAACATCATCATGCCTGATGTTGAGGCTAGCAACGGGGTCATTCACGCTATCGATTCTGTCCTTATTCCCCCTCAGGTTTTAGCCGCGCTGGAAGCCAGTGTGGAAGAGGATGAAGCTCCCGAGATGATGACTCCTGCGGCTACCGAAACAGCTCCCGCAGCACCTGTGCGTGGGCTATGGTAAGAAAAACAAATTGGTAGACCTAGCGGGGTTACTTTTGAAGACTCTTACTGATTGATTTATTGATTTGATGGTCTTGCACGGCTCCAAATGGATGGGGTTCTTCCCTGTAGCAGCTCTGCTTCTGCAGGGAAGTTTTTCGGCGGCTGGTGCCCGGCCTCTGACCCGGCCAGCGGTAGTAGCGGCTGAGCAGTTGCCGATAGCGGAGAGGTTTATCTTCGATGCGCCCTTGCCGCCCGCCCAAGACTATTTACCTTTGGCCCCAGCGCCCAAGGCCACCCATCTGGTGCTGAGTTTAAGCCGGAAACGGGTGTATGTTTTGGCTGATGATCAGGTGCTAGAAGACTTTCCGGTGGCAGTAGGTGCTCCAGACACGCCAACACCAGCTGGAGAGTTCGAAATCTTTCAGATGATTGTTGATCCAAGCTGGGAAAGCCCCTGGACGGGCGAAGTACACCCGCCCGGACCGAACAGCGCCCTGGGTCTGCGCTGGATTGGTTTTGCCAGTCAGTCCAACGGCATTATTGGCTTTCACGGTACTCCGACGGTGTCTTCCATCGGTCAGGCTGCCTCCAATGGCTGTGTGCGGCTCCGTAATGAAGATGTGCTTGCTCTGTTCGCTCACGTCCGCATGGGTATGACG
>JBARUP010000600.1:0-7451 GCA_049645805.1 Nodosilinea sp. | reverse complement strand
GCACAAAAGCTCATTGTCAGTCATCGTTTCTAGAGCTGTGATTGGACAGTGACTACTATTTTAGAGCCAGCCATCTTGGTATAAGCGAACAGGTAGCTTTCCAATTAAAAGCGCTACCCCTGCGCTCGGCTCATGAGCACTACGGACGATCGCGCCCCCACCGGGTAGCGATCGCCCTCAAACATCGGAGCCTCCTTGGGGTAGCAAAAATCTCTGGGCGGTGGCACCGAGGTATCGACAATGCGGTGCCAGCCATCGTGCGGCCCCAGCTCCGGCAGCTCAAACATCAGCGGCTCCCAGTAGGCGTTAAGCATGACGTGCAGCTCTTCTTTGGCGTCGGGGTAGCGCAGGGTAAAAGCCAGCGTGTGAGATTGCTCTGACCAGTCGGGCTGTCCTAAACTGGTGCCGTGCCAGACCAGGTGAGGCTCGTAGTTCCATGAGGTAGTTACCCGCAGCAGATGCTCTAGGCGAAACACCTTGAGATTTTGAATAAAGTGAATTAGCCCCTGGGTAAAGCGCAGCAGCGACTGTTCTTGCTCCACGGCCTCCCAGCTGAACCAGCTGATGTCGTTGTCCTGGCAGTAGGCATTATTGTTGCCCCGCTGGCTGCGGCGCACCTCGTCGCCCATCAGCAGCATCGGGGTGCCCTGGGCCATAAACAGCAGCGTGAGAAAGTTCTTGATCTGCCGCTGGCGCAGCTGCTCTATTTCTAGCGGAGCCAACAGGCCCTCAACGCCGCAGTTCCAGCTGTAGTTGGCATCGGTGCCGTCGCGATTGTGCTCGCCGTTGGCCTGGTTGTACTTTTGGTTATACGAGACTAGGTCGTTGAGAGTAAACCCGTCATGGCAGGTCACAAAGTGAATGCTGCGGTTGGGTTCACGGTTGGGTTTCTTATAGATGTCGGGGCTGCCCAAAATGCGGGCTGCCAGATCCGGCACGGTCCCGCTGTCACCCTTAATAAACTGGCGCACGTGGTCGCGGTAGGGGCCATTCCATTCGGCAAAGCGATCGCCAATAAAGCTGCCCACCTGGTACAGCCCAGCGGCGTCCCAGGCTTCGGCGATAATCTTGGTGCCCGCCAAAATCGGCTCTGACTCAATATTCCACAAAATCGGCGGGTCTTTGAGGGGAATGCCCCCTACCCCCCGCGACATCACCGAGGCCAGATCAAAGCGAAAGCCATCGACATGCATTTCTGACACCCAGTAGCGCAGACTGTCAAGAATCATGCGTCCGACGACGGCGTGGTTGGGCGAGAGCGTGTTGCCACAGCCGCTGTAGTTGGAGTAGTAGGTGGGGTTATCTTCGAGCATGTAGTAGGTTTCGTTGTCGAAACCTTTAAAGCTCAGGGTAGGGCCTTCGTGGTTGCCCTCGGCGGAGTGATTGAATACCACATCGAGAATGACCTCAATACCCGCTTTGTGCAGCGCTTTGACCAGGTCTCGAAACTCGTTAACCGGCCCCAGGGGGTCTTTTTGCGAGCTGTAGCCCCGGTGGGGAGCAAAAAAGCCCAGGGTGCTGTAGCCCCAGTAGTTGTCGTGGCCAGGCATGGCATCTTGAGCATCGAACTGATGAATGGGCAGCAGCTCGACGGCGGTCACCCCCAAATCTTGCAGGTAGGGAATCTTTGCGATTAGGCCTGCGTAGGTGCCCCGCTGCTCCTCGGGCAGTCCTGAGGAGGGATGACGGGTAAAACCGCCCACGTGCATTTCGTAGATGACGCTGCTGGAGTAAGGGATATTTAGGGAGCGATCGCCCTGCCAGTCGTAGCTGCGGGTATCAACCACGACGCCTTTGATGGCGGTAGCGCAGTTGTCGCCGGGGCCAATGGCGGCGGCGCGATCGTACCTGTCGTCGCCGACAACTGCGCGGGCGTAGGGATCAAGCAGCACCTTGGTGGCATCAAAGCGATGGCCGTGAGCGGGCTCAAAGGGACCGTGCACGCGATAGGCGTAGATTTGCCCACTCCTGAGCCCAGGCACAAAGACGTGCCAGTAGTAAAAAGTGCGGTTCCACTGTGGGTCTAGAGTAACCGTGCGGCTGGGCTGGCTCAGATCATCGGCATCAAACAGAAGCAGCTCGACGCCGGTAGCGTGTTTGGAGTACAGGCAAAAGTTAACCCCAGCGGCGTAGACGATAGCTCCTAGGGGATAGCTTTGACCCGGCAAAACGGTTTGGTTCATGGCACGGCTCACAGGCTAGATACTGAAGGTATCTCCGCCGCTGAGGGTCGAACCGGCGGCCTGAGATAAACAGTGATAAGGCTTCAACATACTCCGAGAGGGGGTTAAGACAGGCTGACCGCAATACTTAATTAAGTTCCGAGTACGTTTCGACGTCATTCTGGCTGGTCAAGGTGCCAATAGCTAGAAGAGTAATCTAGACTCAAATCCTCAGGCGTCCACGGGGGCGCAGTGCCAAGGCAGGTTTCGGTACCAAACAACGGTTGCCAGGCGTTGTTCTGGTGCTGCCAGGCGGTGGCCGAAAAGGCTGCCAAGGCTGCGTCATCCTTGAGTAGACCAGCGGTGGGCAATGCTTCGTTGGTAACGCTTCGCGGTTTCCCTTGAGACACCAAAACCGCCCAAGGACCTGCTCTCAGCGCCTGCCCCTGGCCTTCGCCCAAATGCCACACCTCTACCGGACCAGGGTGAACCCGCTGCCAGTGCTCGACGAAGGGGTGCAGGTTGCCTGCGTCGTCCTCACAGGTGCCCTGCTCTAGAAAATCCTCAGGCCCTAGCCACTGGTAGGCGCTGGTATCAGCCCACTGCCGGGGAGTGAGCGTAAGGTGTTGAGACCAGGTGCAGGTCGGTGGATCTGCGAGCCAGGTAAAGGTGCCCGCAAAGCCCAGCAGGTCGGTATCGAAGCGCGATCGCCAGTTCATGGTTCGATATCGTTCTGCCGTGAGCCGCCCCTCAAAGGGCACCTGACGCACGTCGGCAAAGTGGGTTTCAGCCTGTATCCACAGCACCGACTGGCTGGTCTCGACAGGCCCTTGGTCAAACTGGATAGAGCGGCGCTGCCAGACGCCTAGAAAGGGGTTGGGGGGCATAGGGGAGGAGGTTAGAAAGTTGGACGTGGGCAGATAGCTGAGCCTAGGCATGGAGCGAAGCATCAAGGTTTCTCGCAGGGGCAAACGGCTGTTTGCCCTCACCCCAGTCCTGCTGTTATGCAGCGCTAGCAGCAGCCGAAAGTGCCTCCCAAATCAGCTGCTGCTGGTGAATGATGCGGGTTTCCAGACCGTTCACCGGGCCAGGGACATAGGTGCCGCTGGCGTAGCCCTGCTGCACGCTCTCGGTAATCGCCATGTCTTCTTGCATAAACGCTTCGAAGTCGGCCAGCAGCGTCTCGGTAGGCGGACAAACTTCGGGATCACCGTAGATCTCTAGAGAAACTCGACACGAGGCGACGGTGAGCGGCTCAATGTGCAGCCAGACTAGCAGACCATTGGGAAATCCCAGCAGGTGCAGGTTGGGGTAGATGCCGTAGGTCAGGAAGCCCTCGCGACCGTAGCCCTGAAGCGTTGGCAGAATAGTATTGTCGGCCCGCCAGTCGGCAGTAACTGGGGTATAAAGCAGGTTTACAAAGGGCTCAAGCTGGTGCTGGTAGCAGTGAATCGGCCCTTGTACAAGGTTAAGGGTGGTGCGGTGGGCGATCGCCACGTGGTAGTCGCATAGGGTGTTGTCGTGGTAGTTTTTCCAGTTGCAGGCAGCGGTGTACTCTTTGGTTACGAGCGGCTGAGTGGCTGGGGTACGATGCTGTCCTAGGTGCTTGGGGATGCTGCCCAAAAAATCGATTAGAGATGGTGCAGTGTCGTCAAAGCAAACGAACATGAAGCCTGACCAGGTTTCGATCCGGATCGGACGCAGCGGAAAATCCTGTTTTTGAAAAGACTCAGAAAACCGGTCCTGGGAGGGGACGCCTACCAGGTTCCCAGAAAGGTCGTATACCCAGGCATGATAGGGACACACCAGCTTTTGGCAGGGGTGAATGCCTACTCTAGGTGACAAAATCGCCGCTCGGTGAGGGCACACATTGTAGAAAGCCCGCAGGTCGCCGCCCTCGGTTCGCACTAAGAGAATCGGGGTGTCTGCGACCGACTTTGCCCACGTCGTACCCGGCTGGAGACGTTCACCATCGCCCACATAGAGCCAGGCGCGACGAAAAATTGCCTGCTGCTCGGCAGGGATTCAGCCGGGATTGGTGTAGTGGTCGGCGGTGAGCAAGAATCGCTCTGGCAGCCCAACGGCATCGGGTGGTGCTGGAGCTTGAAAGATCGAGTTAGATACCACTCTGGTTACTCTCCCTAGCTAGCGAGGGCTGGAGTCTTTCCCCGCAGCAGATCCATGATTTCTTCTCGGTAGTCTTGGAAGGCGCGATCGCGGCGAACGGTGTAGCTGCGATCGCCCGGTAAATCCACAAACACCTCCCGCTGTACGGTGCCGGGGTGAGCCGTCAGCACGTAGACCCGCTGGGAGAGAAACACCGCTTCATCAACATCGTGGGTAATCATCAAAATGCTCACCCCGGTGCGATTCCACAAATCCAGCATAAACTGCTGCATAGTTTCTTTCGTCTGCACATCTAGAGCACCAAAAGGCTCATCCATCAGCATGATTTTGGGCCGCGAGGCCAGGGTGCGAGCGATCGCCACCCGCTGCTTCATCCCCCCTGAAAGCTGCTTGGGCAGCGATCGCGAAAACTTAGTCAGCCCCACCACCTCTAGATAGTAGGAGGCCATCTCTCGCCGCTCCCGCTGCCCCATGCCCTGGAGCTTGAGGCCAAATTCTACATTTTTTTGCACCGTCATCCACGGGTAGAGGGTATAGCTCTGAAATACCATGCCCCGGTCTGACCCCGGCCCCGTTACCCGCTTGCCATCCACGATAATAACCCCTGCGGTGGGCATATCGAGTCCTGCCACCAGCCGCAGCAGGGTAGATTTGCCTGACCCCGAAGCCCCGACTGCACAGACAAATTCTCCCGTTTCTACGTGCATATTGATGTCATCGAGAGCCAGTATCGGCCCCTGACGGGTATCGAACTGTTTGCATAGACTGCTGATTTCGAGGTGCATAGTGGTGAGGGAGTGAAGAGGTGGATGAGTGATTTAGCTTCTCCGTGAAAGCCCCGCACTCTGCCGAAGGCGAGTGTCGGGATGAAATCGGGGTGGTTGTGAGTCCCCCTCGCAGCTATGCCAAGCAACTGCGTGGTGACGGAGAGGGGAGACGAGCTGCCGCCAACCTGGTAAAATAGAGAGAGCGTTACAGGGTTGATTATCCCCTGATAGGTACGCTTTCGACCTACAACTGGAGTTGACCGACCCGTAGGCCTAGGCCGCAAGTCCCCCGTTTCCAAGGTTGCAATAGAGAGCATTTTCAAGACAAGCCTCCTTTGGGAGAAAATATCAACAGTGGGGCTGGGCGTCTTCCTCACTATAAAAAGCTCGAATCGGCTAACCAGAGGTAGAACTCGCGCCGTGGGAGAAGCCCGCACCGTATGCTTGCATCGGTGTCGGGAGTACGTCACTGCCGTAGTAGGGTGGGCACTGCCTACCAGTGTGTGGCTACCTAAATGCGGGCATTTTTTTTACAGATGGATGGCTTAGTCCACCGCCCATTTGCAAGTGACCTGCATCAGATACCGGAGCGACAGATCCAGGGCAAAGCCAATCACGCCCAAAATCAGCAGGCAGGCAAAGATTTCGTCGGTGTTGAAAAACTTTTGGGCCAGCACAATTCGCTTGCCCAGGCCGTTTTCTGCGGCCACCAGCTCCGCTACCACTACCAGGTTCCATGAGGTGGCAACGTTGATGCGAAACGTGTCGATGATGTTGGGCAACACGTAAGGCGCAATTACCTGGAAGAGCGCCTGCCGCCGCTGTCCGCCTAGAGTGTAGGTGGTTTCGAGCAGATCCTTAGGCACAAACTTCACCGCGTCCATAATCATCAGGATGTTGAAGAACACCGTGCCGATGAAGATCAGGGCGATTTTAGGCGCTTCCCCTAAGCCCAGGTAGATTACCAACAGCGGAATAAAGGCCGGGGCGGGCATGTAGCGCACCACGCCAATGATGGGTTCAAGCAGCGATCGCACGCTGGCAAAGGCCCCCATGGCAATGCCGACCGGCACCGACACCAGCGCCGCCAGGAAAAAACCTACCGTCACCCGCATCAGGCTGGCCGTGGTATCGCTGAGCAAAAAACCATCGGTCCAGAGCCGCCCCAGCGCTTGGGCCACCTGAATCGGCGACGGCAAAAACTTGTCGTTCACTACACCCAGGCTTGAGACCAGCCACCACAGCGCAAAGGGCACCGCAATAGAGAGCACCATCAGCATCGTGCTCATCGATTTTGGAATATCTTCTGCCAGTCGCCAAAAGACTCGGGGTCTTAGGCCACGGCTAGCGGTCGGCTCGGTAGAAAAGGAAGGAGAAGCGGGAGTCACAGGGTTATTCCAAACGGTACGACACGGCCAGGCATCAGCCCCCGTCATCCACTAGTGACGGGGGGCTGGCATCAACGGCTACTTCTGGGCGGCGTAGGCCTGCACAAACTGGTCATCGAGAACGGCTTCTAGATCGGGAGCCTCGGGGATAAACTCAACCTCCACCATAAAATCAGCCATTTGCTGGGCCGCAAATGGCATGTACTTCATGTCGTCACCCCCGGTGCTAAAGGCCTCCAGGTTCTCCTCCAGGGTGAAGATTTTGGTGCCCTTGGTGTACTTCTCAAACTCTTCATCGCTGACGCTGGCTCGCTTGGCCATGATGGCGTTGGCCTGCTCAGGGTTTTCGTCAATAAAAGCCAAAACATCAAACCAGGTATTCACCAGGGCTTGAACCTGTTCAGGCCGGGTATCAATCAGCTTCTGGCTTGCCACCAATAGGTCAGGAATTGCACCGGGATATTCCTCCGATGTCAAGATTTCCTGGCTACCCTCCCGCGATAGCGCCGTCTCCCAAAACGGTACCCAACCGGCGAACCCGTCTACTTGGCCTGCCGCAAAGGCCGCCGCCGCCGCCCCGGTTTCCAGGTTCTTAATCTCCACAGCGTCTCGACTTAGCCCAGCATCTTGCAGCGCTAGGGTGAGCAAAAAGTCGCATACCACACCTTCTTCTAGGGCTACGGTTTTGCCCGCCAGATCGGCAACGGTATTAATCCCTTCGGCCCCAACCACCTTATCGTTACCGGCGGAGTTGTCGTTGACTAGCACCGCCACCATGCCGTTGACCGCATCGGCAGCAAAGGAAATGGTGTCATTCAGGGTTTGACCGTTGGCGTCGAGCTGTCCGGCGGCCAGGGCCTGCATCGACTCCAGGTAGCCATCGAACCAGATCAGCTCAACGTTGGCTCCGTTTTTCTCAAACAGGCCTTGCTCTTCGGCAACCGCCCAGGGCCACCAGCCGGCCCAGTTGCTATAGCCCATTTTGATCGGTTCGCCAGCGGTGGTTG
>JBARUP010000599.1:0-5267 GCA_049645805.1 Nodosilinea sp. | reverse complement strand
TGGCCTGAAACTTGGGGATCTGCGGATGCTCAATGCTGTAGAGAATGGCGGCTTCGCGCTGAAATAGCTGAAGCGCCTTATCGGAAAACTGAGCACCCTGCTGGGGTTCAAGTTCTTTGACGGCGCAGCGCTCATTAAAGCGGCCCAGATCTTCGGCCAGGTAGGTGCGCCCAAAGCCGCCGTGACCCAGCTCTTGCAGCACGCGATAGCGATTCTGAAGGGTCGTACCAGGGGTCAGAATGGGTTGCATAAATTTGGATCAGTTCAGGGGCTGAGGATAGGGCAGCCAGTCTGCCAGGACGATCGCTACACCAGTTTACAGTAGGATTACCGACCCGGCTTCGGGGTACTTCCCAGGCCGGAATCTACCCTGTAGGCGGGCGGGATGTCCCCACTGGAGGAATGCTAAACCCTTTGCGACAATAGAAGCACAAAGGATTCATCTGGGATGACTCGTGATGGCGGTCCTCAATACTGCAATGGGCCAACCCAGATACATCAGTAATGCAGCGCGCTCAATCTATATAAATAAAGGCGAAGGCCGTGGGGCTTGAGGTAATGGGCAACAACGATAAAACGACGTCCGAGGCTAGTTCTAATCAGTTCTTGCATCAGCTTAAGGGACTGGGGCTGCCACACCTGGGGGCAAATCCAGGTCTATCAGCCTTGCTCAAGCGCCCGCTAGTCGTGGGTGGCCTAGGCCTTTCAGCTTCCCTGGCGCTGCTGGGTAGCGTTCACGTTAACCCCCTCGACAGCTCGACCCTGCTGAGCGCTATGGCCTTAGGCTCAGGGGTTTGGTGGTGGCGGCGCGGCGATCGCGCCCCAGCCGTGCCCAAACCGATCGCTCCACCCGTAGTCGATCGGCCCCGAGTGGAGGCTGATCTGGCGGCCCTAGATGCTCTAGTCGAAACCTTTGCCCAGGAAGGGGGCACGGCGTCTCCAGAGGTGCTCACTACCTATCGCCGCGACGGTCAGGCGCTGCGCACCGAGCTAGAGCGTCAGACGCTCCAGATTGCGATCGCAGGCGACCCCCACACTGGCAAAAGCACTCTGCTCAACCAGCTCAACCAGGCGACCGCAGCTGATGCCATCACCTTTGCAGAAGTGTCCCTGTCCCCAGGACTAACCCCCGACTGGCTCAACTACGACGGCGTGCTGCTAATTACCGATGGTGACATCACCAACAGTGCCTTTACGCTGCTGCGCGATCGCATCATTGCGGGCCAGGGCTCAGTGCTGGTATTCAACAAGCAAGACCACTACGACGCCGCCGATCAGCAAGCTATCTTGGCCCAGCTTCAGCAGCGGGTAGCCGATCTGCCAGCTCCGCTCCCTGTGGTTGCCGCCGCCGCCGCGCCGCGCCCAATCAAGGTGCGCCGTCACCAGGCCGATGGCGCGGTGGTAGAAACCACAGAAACGCCTGAGCCTGCGATCGCCGAGCTTCGCTCTGCTCTCGATACCCTAGGAGGCGATCGCCCTACCCTAGTTGCCGCCACCGTCCTGCGCCGCACCCAGGTTCTGCGCCAGCGAGTGCAAACCGACCTCAACCGCCTGCGCCGCGAGCGGGCCATGCCCCTGATCGACCAGCTGCAGTGGGTGGCTGGGGCTGCGGCCTTTGCCAATCCTGTCCCTACTCTCGATTTGCTAGCTACCGTTGCCATTAACGGTCAGCTGATCATGGACCTAGGCAAAATTTACGGCTTTAACCTCAACCTCGACGAAGCGAAGACCGCCGCCGGTACTCTGGCCAGTCTCACGGTCAAACTGGGTTTGGTCGAACTCTCTACTCAGGTACTGACCGCCGTACTCAAGAGCCACTTCGCGACCTACCTAGCAGGCGGTCTAGTGCAGGGGCTAAGCGCCGCCTACCTCACCCGCATGGCAGGCCTTAGCCTAATCGACTACTTTGAGCAGGCTGCTCTAGCCGGTACTCCAACCACCGCGCTGTCCTGGGAGGCGATCGCCCAGCGTTTGCAGAGCACCATCCAGCAAAACCGCCAGCTCAGTCTGCTGCAAACCCTGACCAGGCAAGGTATTGATATCCTCAGGCCGACCCCGGCCCGGCTGCCCGCTAGCACCGCCCCCGCCCTCGACCTAGCCACAGACTCTGCCGCTGCTGAAACCGTCTCCATCGCTGCCCCACTTTCAGAGACATCCCCCATCGAGATTCCCTTGCCCCCTAGAGACTAACCCCTACCCAATCACCTACTCATCTACCCGCCCACTCGCTCTCCGCTTCCCTCACCCACCTACTTCTCACCCCATGCCATCCTCTCTCCTGCACCGCGCTCGCAAAACTCTGGGCCAGGCCGTTGACCGCTACTCCATCGCGCTTCAGGGCAGCCCCGACCCGAAGGCGGCGGCGGCGGTCAAAACTGGCCTAAACCAGCTTCAAAGCCTGACTACAAAACTAGAGTCGCGCTGTCTGCGGGTAGCGGTGTTTGGCCTCGTGAGCCGGGGCAAGTCAGCGGTCATCAACGCCTTAGTTGGCGAAGATGTGCTCGAAACTGGTCCTCTACACGGCGTAACCCGCTGGCCTCGGTCGGTGTACTGGCAGCCTAAGGTTGAAGGCCTAACCTGGCAAATCGAGCTAATCGATACCCCCGGTCTAGATGAGGTCGGAGGCGACGTGCGTACCGACATGGCCCAGACCGTAGCTACCCAGGCTGATCTAATTTTGTTTGTAGTGTCTGGAGACATTACCAAGCTTGAATATGAGGTGCTGCTGGAGCTACAGCAGGGGCAGAAACCACTGCTGTTGGTATTCAACAAGATTGACCTCTACCCCGAGGTCGACCGCCAGGCTCTGTACCAAATCCTGAATCGTCTGTGGACTGATTTGGGCCAGAGCAGCCCCAGCAGCCCTTTAGCCATAGATGATGTTGTGGCGGTAGCCGCTAGTCCGGCACCGCTCAAGGTGCGGGTTGAGTGGTCCGACGGGCGCACCAGTGAAGAGTGGGAGCCCCAGCCTCCTCAGATCGAGCCTCTGCGTCAGGCCCTATTGACGGTTGTAACGCAAGACGGGGCGGCTCTAGTAGCCCTCAATGCCCTGCGCAACGCTCGCGCCATCGAGGGCGATATGGTAGGGTACGTCAGCCAGCTGCACGACGATCGCGCCGATGAAACTATCTGGCAGTTTGCTAAGTACAAGGCTGCCGCTGTCGCCCTAAACCCTATTGCTGGCCTCGACCTGCTGGGCGGCGTTGTCGTTGATCTAGTCATGATTCGAACCCTAGCGCGGCTCTACGGTTTTCCTATTACTGGCCACGAAGCGAGACGACTGTGGCGAGCTATTTTAAAAAGCTCGGGTGCGCTGCTGCTGAGTGAAGCAGGCAGCGGACTGCTGGGGGCAGGCAAAACCACCGCCGCCCTGCTTACCCTCGCCGATAGCGCCACGGGAATTGCGGCCCTGGCGGGGGCAGTAACGGCCCAGGCTAGTGCCGCAGGCTACGGGTCTTACGCCGTAGGTAAGGCGGCCAAAACCTATCTACAGCAGGGCTGTACCTGGGGACCAGAGGGGATAAGCGCTACACTAGCGGCTATCTTGAAAGACACTAATACCTCTGATGCCCTGACTCGCCTGCGTCAGGAGGTGCAGTCCGATTTGGTAGGCGCTTCTGCCCCAGAGACTAGTGCTCAGCGTTGACCCTAGTCCCGAAGGAGCTCGCACGCTGCCTCGCTAGATAGGACGTCAATAAGCCTGCTGAGGTAGGCCTATTGCCAACACTATTCATCCTTAAACCGGGTGACGAATATCCAGCCTCGCTTGCTGATCGAGAAATGGAATAAAGATGAATGGTTTGACCTGTTCTGTGCACCTGTTGAGCCGTAGGTGCGATCGCACCTACGGCTCAACAGGTCTGATTACCCGTGGACCTACCGCCCGACAGGGGTTACCGTAGCAGATCTGCCCCGGCGGTAGCGACTTGAACACGCTGCTGCGCGCGCCCACAACGCTGTTGGCCCCCACAGTCACGCCTGGAGACACAAAGCAGTCGGTCGCTATCCAGGCTCCGTTTTCAATCATCACCGGGGCTATCTGAAGCCTAAAGCAGGAGTCGCTAACATCGTGGCTGCCGGTGCAGAGGTAGCTTTTTTGCGAAATGACGCAGTGCTGGCCAATCGTGATCGGTGCCAGGCTGTAGAACACTACGTCGTCGCCGATCCAGCTGTAGTCACCAATAGTCACATTCCACGGATAGGTAAACCGCGCCGTAGGGCGAATCACTACGCCCTCGCCAACGGTGGCCCCAAATCGCCTCAGCAGCCAGCACCTCGGTCCGTGAGAAGCGTGGGGCGTTAGCGGAAAAATTACCGCCTGCAAGAGCCACCACATCAGGATGATTCCCTTTGAGCGACCTGGTTTGTACCAGGACTGATCGTAGGTGTTGAGGTCAACCCAGGCGCGATCGCCGCCAAAGTCAGGCCCATCGGGTTGAGGGTCAGAGTGAACGGTCATAGTCAGCCATCGTCGAGGGATACTAAGGGGCTGATTCTATCGAAACAGCTGAGGGGCCGATCGCCGGATGCGGTAGCGAAGTGGTTTCTTTGGCAGCAACGTTGAGCCGACCGCCAAACCGGCGTAGCTCAAACAGTTTTACCCCAATCTGATACTCATACTGGCTCAGCAGTCGACCGTAGATATAGCCCGCTCGCCCGTCTAGAAAACCGAGCCGCAGTACGTAAAACAGCACAAACCGCAGCAACGGCTTAAAGGGCAGCCGCACCCAAATTTTCTTTAGAAATCGCTTGCGCTGCACGGCATCGCCAAATAAATTAGCGCCAATGGTGCCGCCGTCATCCATGCCGGTAAGCAGGTTGTGATAGACCTGAGCTTCCCAATTTGAGTAGCGGTTGTGGCGAGCTAGCCAGTGGTATAAGTCACGAAAATCTTCGTGGAGTATGTCGTGCTTTAGGTAGCCAACCGCACCCTCAATTACGACGTGCTCGTGAACTTCGTTGTCGCCCGTGTTGGGTATATCGGCCGTTTGCAGGTTTTCGTAGCGGCCCTTTAGGTGGCGAAACAAGCGCAGGTTCCAGTCGGGGTACTTGCCGCCGTGGCGAATCCAAGTGCCCAGAAAAAACACGCGGCGATTTAGGTAGTAGCCGTTAAAGTCGGGCTGCCGAATGGCCCCTTCAATTTCGTTCCACAGGTCGGGGGTGATACGCTCATCGCAGTCGACAATCAGCACCCACTCGTAGCTAAAGGGCAGGTTGTCTAGGGCCCAGTTTTTCTTTTTGGGCCAGTGGCCGTTGAAGTCGAACTG
>JBARUP010000598.1:0-12059 GCA_049645805.1 Nodosilinea sp. | reverse complement strand
AACTTGTACTGGCTATACTGACCGGATTATTTGTGGTTGCAACCCTGTTCTTTGGTACTAAAAACGGTTTCTACAACAGCGATGATTACCACGGTAACGGCTCAGCGCACTAGGCTTAACAAGCTTTAGCTCAGCTTATCGACCCTGGTTTACTGCTTAGGGTGTTTACCGTTCCGTGAGTAATCTGGTCTGCTTTCCGTTTGGTGCCGGTCATGGCCAAGAAGGGCTGTGTCTGGAGCTTCGCATGGGGCCGCGGCGCATTCTACTCGACTGTGGGTTGCGCAACCTGGCTAGCCTGCTGGCTGCTCGCGATCGCATCGAAACCGCCGATCTGCTCTTTTGCAGCCACGCCCACAGCGACCACGCCCGCTGCGTGTGGGAGTTTAGCCAAAGGTTTCCCCAGGTGCCCATCTACGGCAGTGAGGTGACCGCCCAGCTCCTGCCCTTGAACTGGCTAGGAGAAGACGTACCGCCCCATCTGTGTCAGGCGCTGCCCTGGCAAACCCCTGTCAATTTAGCCGATGACCTGACGGTGCAGATTTGGCCAGCGGGCCACCTGCCGGGGGCTGCCTGCGCCCTGTTTACCTACCATTCGCCCGAACGCCCCTACACGGTGTTCTTTACGGGCGACTTTTTTATGTCTAATTCGCGGCTGGTTGACGGCCTGCCCCTAGAGGCGCTGCGAGGCCTAAAGCCAGACGTGTTGATCATGGAGGGCAGTGCGGGCACTGCTCGCCACCCCCACCGACGTCAGCAGGAGAATCTGCTGACCAGTACTCTTTGCAGTCTGGTGCAGCAGGGGCGATCGGTGCTAATACCCACACCCACCCTCGGTATTGGCCAAGAGCTGGTGATGCTGTTGCGCAGCCACTATCAGTTCACCGGGCAGGATATCACCATCTGGGTTGATGAAACCGTGGCGGCGGGCTGCGACCTCTATCTGGCGCTGATGCCAGAATTTCCCAGCAGCGTGCAAAATTTTGCCCGTCATCAGCCTCTGTTTTGGGACGATCGCATTTTGCCTCGGGTGCAGCGCTTAGGCGTTGACGGCTATCCCGAGGCCGATCGCCCCTGTATCTTGATTGCTCATCGGGAGGCCGACCTTAGCGATCACTGCTGCACCTCGACTCAGCCCTGGACGGTGCTGCTGCCCGATTCCTTGGCTGCGGCGCTGGCCGACACGCTGCTGGCGGTCAGCCCTGAAGCAAGTAGCCCTCTGGGCTGGCTAAAAGCTCTGGTGCCAGAGCTAGAGTCAGATCGGGTACAGCTTGACACCTACCAGCTTACGACCCACAGCGATCGCGTCGGCACCACTCAGCTCATTCACAACCTCCGCCCCCAGCACGTCGCCTTTGTGCACGGCAAGCCCAGCCATCTGGCCGATTTGGCTGGGCTAGAGGAGCTGCAAACCCGCTATCAGCTTCATCTGCCCTCCGTCGGCAATGAGGTTGAGTTTCCCATCGGCGATCGCTTTATTCAGCCCGCTGCCCCCGAGACCACGTTTGAGGGCGAAATCACCGAGCTAGACGACAGCGTGCTGCTGCTGCTGCCCGAAGCCCTGACCACCGACCCCCGCTGGACTGAGCTAGCCGACACTGGCCTGGTGCAGGCCCGCTGGCAGGGCAGTGACCTAGTGATTAAGGGGCTCAACCAGCGCGATCTGCTCCGCACCATCGCCAGCAGCGACGCTCCCTGGCAGACCCCTAGCTGCGCCACCTGCCGCTACCAGCGCGAAGGCCGCTGCTACGGCGCTGACTCTCCGCTCTACAGGCTTCAGGTCAGCCTTGAGGGTGTGTGTCCGGCGTTTGAGCTCCGTCCCAGTCAGCCCGAGCGGGACGATGAAGCAACAGCGTAATATGAAACCCTGCTGCCTTCGTCTCACTCCTGGCCAGGATCTTAAGCTAGCACTGCAATCCTTTATGCAAGTCCAGACGATTGAGGCTGGGGTTGTTAGTTGGTTCTACTCTTCCACCCGGTAGCCGAAGTCTTCGAGGCGGCTGCGCGACTGTCGCCATTTGGGCACCACTTTGACAAACAGCTCCAGGTAGACCTGGCCCATCACCAGCTTTTGAATCTGCTGGCGGGCGTCGGAGCCGATCACCTTCAGCATGCTGCCTTTTTTGCCGATCAAAATGCCTTTTTGCGAGTCACGCTCGACGTGAATGGTGGCGAGAATGCGGGTGATATTGGTATCTTCTTCCACTCGCTCGACGGCGATCGCAACGGAGTGCGGCACTTCTTCCCGAGTATTCAGCAAAATTTGCTCCCGAATTAGCTCGCCCATGATGAAGCGCTCGGGCTGGTCGGTGACCAAATCGGGGGGGTAGTAGTAGGGGCCAGGCTCAAGCTGATCAACGAGGGCGGTCAGCAGTGTGTCCAGGCCATTTTCATGCAGGGCCGAGAACTTCGCTAAAGGCCAGCCGTGGGCGTTGGCCAAGGCCTGGTAGCTAGCGTCAAGGGGCGCGATCGCCTCGGCATCCTCAGGCTGTTGGTCGATTTTGTTGACGCCCAAAATTACCGAGTTGCTGCTGTGGGCCAGCAGCTCGGCCACAAACTGGTCGCCTCGCCCCGCCGCTACGCTGCCGTCTACTACAAACAGGGTGGCATCTACCGAGCTAATCGCCACGCGGGCGTTTTTGACCAAGATTTTGCCCAGCTCGTGGTGAGGCTTGTGAATGCCGGGGGTATCGACAAAGATGATCTGCGCCTGGTCATTGGTCAAAATGCCTCGCAGGCGGTTGCGGGTAGTTTGGGCGGTAGGGGAAGTGATGGCCACCTTTTGGCCTACCAAAGCATTCATCAGGGTTGATTTACCCACGTTGGGGCGGCCCACGATGCCTACAAATCCTGACTTAAACCCCTCTGGCGAAGTGGGGATAGCGCTGTAGCCTAGTGGATCAAGACTATCCACGGCCTAATAGCCCGTGACGTGGACAACCACCTCGCGGGCCGAACCCCGCGCTCGGTGTTCCCATAGATAGAGGCCCTGCCAGGTGCCCAGGGCCAGTTTGCCGTCTACCACCGGTATTGTTTCGCTGGTGTGGGTTAGCGCGGTGCGAATGTGGGCGGGCATGTCGTCGGGGCCTTCGGTGCTGTGGATGTAGTGGCTGCCTTCAGGCACGAGCTGGGCCAGAAAGTTCTCTAAATCAACCAGCACGTCGGGGTCAGCGTTTTCCTGAATGATTAAGCTGGCGGAGGTGTGGCGCAGAAATACCGCGCACAGCCCGGTCTCAATGCCTGAGGCGCGCACAACATCCTGCACTTTGTTGGTGAAGCGGTGCAGCGACTTGCCCTGCGATCGCAGAGTAAGCACCTGCTGGTGGTGACGGGCGGTGGCGGTACTGGATGTCATTGATTGAATCATCAGGATAGACCTTTCCCTATTCTGTCAGACTTGATCACTCCTGTATCGATTGTCACGATCGGAATTTGCCATCGTCCGGGGTTGTAGCCTGTGGACGATGTTCCACGGGATTTATTCCACACTGAGGGGCACCAGGCGACCCTGGGTAGTCATCCCCAGTCGCATAGGTGCATTCGGGAGAATGAGATTACCCGTTAGGGCGCACACTTGCTCGCGCTCGGCTACCGCTTCAAAACTGGCGCAAATGTCGTCGGGCTGAACTGGGGCGGCGCTTTCAGTCGTTTTTTCGTCGCCCCCTTGCTCCACATACTGCCAAAGAACGTCGCGAATCAATGCCTGATACCCTCGGTCGCCAGCTATAGCCTTGAGCTTTTCCTTCAGCGATCGCTCCAGGCGAATGCTGGTGACTTCCATCTCAGTGGTCGATACGCGGGTTGCGGTTGGCATCGGTGGGCACACCTCCAGGGAGAACATAGGCTGAATTTAGGGCTAGTCACAAAAAGATGGCTTAGGTCACTAGTGTTTGTAGCCTTAGCCCGCTAGTGCTAGCTAAGGGCTGCGCGTGAACTGTTTCTAACTAACAGTTTAACGAGACTAGACACGTTTGTATTACAAAGTGTAGTATTAGCGTTATTCGAGTGTATCCGTCAAGCTTCAGCCTCGGTAGAGGTTGAAGCTTGACGGTGCTCTCACCGCCTTCCTAAGCCTTGCTGTTCTACGCTTGAGGAACTCCGCTATGAAGAAGTCTACTGGCACCGCATTTACTATCGCCGCCGCTTCTGGCGATGCTGGCCAGATGGGCATGGTAGCGGGGAGCGATAGGTTCAGTCGAATTAAGTGGCTGCATAAGATGGGGAACCTAGACCAGAGCGATCGCCACTGGCGATTTAGCCTGGAGCTAGGGCAGACCCTCGATTTGGAGCTGTGTCTCGCCCAGGGCGATCGCCCTAGGTGGATACTCTTGGCCCCTCGCATCGGTCGGCGATATTTTCACTCTTTTTCCCAGCATTTTGTGTCTCAGCACTAACCTGATCTCGAAGTTGGCTTAGCGGTCTGGGGCCTATCGCCCAGGAAAAGCCGCTTCTGGCCAGTTCGATCAGTCCAAGTTTGTGCAGCAGCGCGATCGCGGTCGCTGACGCTTAGTCAGATCGCCCGGCTGCGCCGGAGGCCTATGATTTGGTGCGACTGGTGCCTAGGCACTGGCCTTGCCCGAGAGCCGCCTTGCAGCAGCTAGATAGAGAGCGGAGCGATCACCTAAAGCCGCCGCCCGGACACAGCATCAATCCAGAACTCGCTTGCAAGTACTTAAAGCATGACTCATGTTGAAGCTGACCTATTCCGATGCCTATTTACTAGTTGAACGGCTAGAGCTCACCGTAGAAGCGATGGTAGCCCAGCGCAGCATTGTTGCCCTGCGAGCTGGCCAACTCCTGGTTGTGCAGCCAGGCTACGGAGCCTTTGCCCTGCCCATCGATCTGCCCGGAGTAGCGGCGCTAGGGGCAGCGGCCGGGGGCGCTATTGACGTTGCTCCCTGTGACGCAGACTGGCTCGAAGTAACCCTGCGGGGAACCTGGCTAGCCAACCACGCCACCAGCGCTGAGGGCATCCTGGTGGCCGAACTAGGGACTGACCTAGAGCAGCGTTTAGTGTCGCTTTGGGAACGTAGCCAGTGCCTAGTAGCCTTCGCCCAAAACACCTAACTCAGCTTGTCTACAGTCGAGAAGCAGGAACTCTCCTTTGAAGTACTAATACTAAATCCTGCTTGGTTACCCCCTATTCGGAAGGACAAATGCCATTTGTTCCTACAGTCTGACCTCTTGTCGAATCGGGGGTATAGGGTTCGGATTTGGTATAAGCGATCGGGGGCTGCCTGCCTAACCCCTCGACTCAGGATGCAGTACCGTAGAAGGCGGGCCTTCTCGTCAGGTGCTGTTCGTCCCGATTGCGTTCTCTATCTCTAACATTTAAGGAGGTATTTCCATGGCTGATGATGCAACCTACCTCACCCTTACTGCCGACAACTTTGAGGCGGAGGTGATGCAGAGTGACATGCCGGTTCTTGTTGACTTTTGGGCTGCCTGGTGCGGTCCCTGCAAGATCATGAACCCGATCATAGAAGAGATGGCTGAAACTTTTGCTGGCCGAGCCAAGGTCGCCAAGCTCAATGTTGATGAAGAAGATGCTTTGGCCCTTCAGTACCACGTGATGGCCATTCCTAGCCTGATCTTCTTCAAAAATGGCGAACGGGTCGACACCATTGAAGGCGTAGTGGCCAAGGAAGACCTGGCGGCTCGCCTGGATAAGCTAATAGGCGCTGGCTCGGCGGCGTAGTCTGCGCCACTGAGCTTTGGCTACTGAACAACACCCCGCAGCACCGCTTCGCCGTTGACAAACTCCAGGCCGTCCAGGGTTAGCCCGGCCTGGGGTAGAGCGAGACCGATCTTCTCGGTAAGCTGCTCAGGGTTAAGGCCTGTCAGCCGAGCCGCATCGGCCAACGACAAGTTGACCCGCCCAATCTGAATCCGGGTATCGTCACCCAGCACTAGGCGGCCGTTGTCGACCCGAGGACTACCCTCAATGCCAATGTACAGAGGGCGATCGCCCAGCATGGGCACAGTGTTGAAGGCGGTCTCTAGGGCCTGCTGAACCTGGGGCGGCAGATCTTGAGTGGGTAGATCGGCCGGGTTAACGACCATGCCTCCCGCAACGCGATCGCCGCGAATCGTAGCCTTGAAGCCTTCTGCGGCGGGCAAGAACGTCGTCGCCTGGGGTACCTGAGCCAAGCCCTCGCTCAGCAGCTGGGTAAGCTCAGCTTCGGTGAGTAAAATTTCTACCCGGTTGTTGTCGTAGCGTACCCCCTGGCCGCTGGCTAATTTTGAGCGCAACAAGTTGCCGCCGCCGCCGTCGGCTACGTCGGTTACGACGGTATCGGCACCAGCGGTGCTGTACCAGGTTGGCAGCGCCCTAGCCTGCCAGTAAAAAGCGGTGGCGGCAGCGGCTCCTGCCGCTAGCCCTACAACTAGCGATACCACCAGCACAGCAGCTTGTTTTGCCCGCATTTAGACGACCCTCCCTGGGGTACTGTCGAGCCAGTGTAGCTCAGCTCTCCTAGCCGCGCAAAAACCTGTGTGGCGATTGCCGTAAAGATCCGAAAGTGGCCTATGGTATTGGGTGTAACGACGTAGAGAACACTGGCATGGGTACGACACAGGGCATCCGCAAGGTTATGGGCCTGGGGCGACGGGTTGTGGCCCAGGGTGTAGCTTTTTTTGCGATCGCGCTCCTCGTTGTGAGCACGGCCAGCTGTGCTAAACCCGTCCAGCCCACCGAGCTCATTTCAGAGCCGACACCGCAGCCCAACCGCCTAATTGGGCAGATGGCTGAGGTATCTCCTCCCGAGACCCTAGAGTCTCTGAAGCAAATCATCGATGCCTACACGCCTCAGGTTCGCATTCTCAGCCCCCGTCCCGGTGAAGTAATCGATAATACGGCTGTTACTATCCGGTTCCAGGTGCGGGGTCTACCGCTGTTTAAGGACAGCGATTACCAGCTTGGTCCCCATCTGCACCTATTTTTAGACAACGAGCCCTACAAAGCGGTCTACGATTTAGCAGAGCCGATCACCTTTGCGGACCTGTCGCCTGGCACCCATACTCTGCGGGTGTTTGCGTCGCGCCCCTGGCACGAAAGCTTCAAGAACCAGGGCGCTTTCGACCAGCGCACTTTTCACGTAGTGGCCCCCACGCCCCAAAACGAGGTCAACGCCGCTGTGCCGCTGCTAACCTATAGCCGTCCCCAGGGTACCTACGGGGCCGAGCCAGTGATGCTCGACTTCTACCTCACCAACGCGCCGCTGCACATGAGCGCCCAGGCCGAGGCCAGCGATGACCTCCACGACTGGCGCATCCGCTGTACCGTCAATGATCAGAGCTTTGTTTTCGATCAGTGGCAGCCCATCTGGCTCCAAGGTTTTAAGCCCGGACGCAACTGGGTTCAGCTTGAGCTGATTGATGAAGACGGTGCTCCCATCGACAACCGCTTCAACAACACCGTTCGCATTGTTGACTACCAGCCCGGCGGCAGCGACACCCTCTCTCGTCTAGTGCGCGGCGAGCTGAACCTACAGGAAGTAGCGGGTATTATTGACCCGACCTACGTGCCCCCAGCTCCTGAACCAGAGCCCGAGCCCGAGGTTCCTGTTGCTCCAGACTCGGAGCCGACTTTTTCAGAGCCGGAGCTGACGGAGCCAGAACTGACAGAGCCGACTTTTTCAGAGCCAGAACTGACAGAGCCGGAGCTAACCGAGCCTGATGCAGCCCAGACTGAACCTGCACCTTTGCCCCAGATTGCTCCTGAGTCAGACGCTGCGGCCCAAGTGCTGCCTCTAGCTGAGCCTGAGGCCCGCCCCAACCCCCTACGGCCTAAGCCAGACTCAGAGGCGTCTGCCGAAACTAGTGGAGCGGGGGCTGAAGACGGCGCAGCAGAGGACACCCAAGACCAACCCTCTGAGAACCGTTTTGTTCCTGAGGCTAAGGGCTCAGAGGATAATGCAGTTGAAGACGAGCCGCCGCTGGCAGAACCGCTTATGCTGCCGGTCATGCCCCCCGAGGCGCTGCCTGAGCCTGTTCCTGTGCGCCCCGCGCCGTCTCCGGCTGTCCCTGAGATAGTTATTCCTGAAATAGCTCCTGAGGTCCTTCCAGAACCAGATAAAAAGGGGCTGCGCAGTCGCTTCCAGCAGTGGCGCGATCGAAATCAGTCTAATGATGTGCTCGCTCCTACACCAGATACATCCGGTAGCGCAGGCGCATCAGGAGCTGATTCGGTTCCAGAGATTGTAGTTAGCCCCGATCAAGCCGGAGTGGTTGAAGCTGCTCCACCGGACGAAGCCCCTGAGGCACCCTCCACTACTGAACCTACTTTGGGCGATTCGAGCCAAGAGTCGCTCTCAGAACAAGAGCTAGAAGCCTCACCCGAAGTAGATATAGCTAAGCCGAAAGAGCCTGTGGAACTGCCCCCAGCCCGACCTCAAACGCCGCGGCGATCGCCCCCGGTTCCAGAAGCTCGCCCGTTCATCTAGCTTCTTACTTCACTAGCCGCAGCGTAAACGGATAGCGGTAAGCCACGCCCTCGTTGGCTTTGACCGCCGCCATAATGGATAAAACGAACCAAAATGCTGCAAGGGCAAGTGAAGCAAGACCTAAAACTAGCAACAGGGGAATACCAACGAGTACAACAACCAGCAAAGCCGAGATTGTCGTCAATGCGCCAACAACAGTTCCATAGATAGCCACTGAGATATTGAAGTTGAGAGCTTCCTTAGCCTGGTCATCGACGAAGGACATTTCTTCACGCTTGATCAGCCAAATTAGTAAGGGCGCGACAATACCACCGACTAGAGGAAGAACAAACGCACCCAGTAAAGCGCTAAGGTGAGCCAGCATGGCCCACATACGTGATTCTGGATCGGAGTCGAGCTGGTGCATGGCTAGCGGGAGTGGAGCAACTTGCCGACAAGGTTACTCAAAAAGCAGGATAGAGACTCTATCCTGCTTACAAAATGTAGTGTTTAGAATATGGTATTCGGCAAGCAGGTTCGCAAACCAGTCACTCCTAGGCGAGCTAAGAGCGGGACTATCCAGCGAAACAGGGGGAGGTCAGCGCCTCCTTACTCGTCGTCATCCTCATCGTCGTCGGTAGGATAAACAAAGCTAGTAGACCGTCCAGTAAGCACAGATTTACCCAGGGACATAGCCTTCTGCGCCTGTAGCGCTGCGGTGCGCTTCCAGGTAGCACGACGCTGGTCGCGCTTTTGTTTGGAGGTTTTCTTCTTGGGAACCGCCATAACAGCAATCTTTAAATCTTCACAACCTTTCAACTATAGGGCAAGATGGTGTAGCTGCGCCAGCCTGTCCCTTGTAATCTTGTGATTACTGTGGTGACGGGGGTTGGTCGTCTACGATTAGGTTCCTGGAGGCTTCGAAGTATTTAGCCCACTGGGTAACATCGGGCCTAAGCTGCCACTCGCTGCGGCTAACCGGCACCGTCAAAATGGGCACGGCAATGCCCTGGTTATCGCCAATTACCGTCACAATAACATCGGTCATCAGCACGTCGGCGTCAAAGCTGCGCTGAACGGCGGCGCGGGCAATGATTTCAGAACGTTGTACTAGGGTGTCAAAGCTTTCGCCTTGCTCACGGACTAAAAACAAGTTGACTCGCGAGGTGTAAGCCTGAGCGGCGGGAGCGGACACCAGTATCGGTATGGCTACGCTGCCAAAACCAATGACTACCGCTAGGGCCAGTCGGGCTCCCAGAACTGCTAGCTCAGGCTGGCGATCGCGTCCCCCTTGAAAAATCCACTGCGTCATAGCCTGCTGCTCCACACATCCTGCCGGGATGCCCAAAAAGTGCCTTAACTCTAGCGATAGAGCTGCCGCTCGTCAATAAAGAATTGTTGTGGGCCGCAATTGCTGGCTCAGGCTCCCGTTTGACCGCGCAGGCGCTACTATGGCAGGTGAATTTTTCACTTCTAACTTCAGCCCTCCGGGAGGCACCCAAAAGGCATGGCAAGCCACTGGCCCGTTATTGTCGGCATCAATCAATACCAATCGCTTCAGCCCCTGATGTATGCCCAGTTTGACGCCCTCGAGCTGCGCGATTTTTTGGTCAACGAGGTAGGGCTGCCCGCTGAGTACTGCTCACTGCTGACTGATGTTTCTCCTATGGTCTACCAAGGGGCGGCGGCCCCTACCGGTGAGATACTGCTGCAGCGGCTGGCTCAGAGTTGCGATCGCGCTGGCCCAGACGACACGGTGTGGTTTTTCTTCAGCGGCTACGGCGTGCAGTGGCAGGGCCACGACTACCTGCTGCCTGTTGATGCCGACCCCAACCGCATCGAGCAGACCGGCATTCTCGTTGAGACCTTGCTCGACTGTCTGGCCCAGGGAGGACAGCGTCAGTCTATTGTGATGCTCGATATCAATCGACCCCAGAGCGCTCTGGCCGTCGCCCCTGGCAGTCAGGGTTTAGGTGCTCCATCGCTGGCCCTAGCCCAAAGCTTAGCTATTCCCCTAGTGCTCTCGTGTCAGCCCGACCAGTTCTCCCAAGAAACCCTGGCGGTGCGCCACGGCCTGTTTACCGAAGCGCTAATCGAGGGTATGCGGTTTCACGGCTGCTTGACGCTGGCGCAGATTGTCACCTATTTGCGCGATCGCGTGCCTGAGCTGTGCCAGCACCACTGGCGACCGGTGCAAAATCCTGTGGCGGTGCTGCCCCCCGGTCAGCAGTACGCCATGCTTGTGCCCCCTAATCTAGTTGGGCAGATGACTGTTGACGTGCAGCCTGAGCCCGATTTTTCTGCTGAGCGGGTCAGTCAGACTCAGCCAGCAGTGCTCTTGCCTGGGGCCAATTCAGCACCAGTGTCTGCTCGCTTTGCCCTACCCACCTCTGAGCTGCCGGTCAAAACCGACCAGGAACAGCCCCAGGCTGAGCTACCGGAGGCGGGGCTGCTGCCGCCGGGCCAGCTGCCTACCATAGCTGCTAGACCTGCTGCTCCGGCGGCTAGCGCCGACTCACGGCCCTGGTGGCTGTGGGGAGTAGCCGCCGCCGTCGGTTTGCTGCTAATTGGGGTGCTGTGGCGCAACCAGGACAGCTTTTTGGGCCAGCGGTCGGCGGCTCCCGATGCTGCGCCTGCTCCCGCCCCGGCTGCGCCTGCCGAACCGCCCGCTGAACCAGATGGGGCGGGAGAGACGCTGTTTCCGGGTACGGCGGTGAGCGGGGCCGAAGCCCTGGAGAAAGCCAGAATCGCTCTGGCCCAGCAGCAGTTTGGGGAGGCGCTAGTCTGGCTCGACCAGATACCTGAAGTTGAGCGTCCGGTAGACCACCAGGCGCTAGTAGAGCAGGCCGAAACGGGTTACGCCAATGCCAGTCTTTCTGGAGAGGCCGCCCTCAACCAGGCCCGACGGCTAATTGAGCCGCTGTCGGCGTCGTTGTTTAACGATGCTATTGAGCAGGCCCGCCAGGTGCCAGCGGACGACTCCGCCTATGCTCAGGCTCAGGCCGACATTGCTCGCTGGAGCCAGGTGATTATTGACTTAGCTGAGGGCCGAGCCGCATCGGGTGATTTGCAGGGTGCCATTAGCGCCGCCCGGCTAGTGCCCGAAGACCAGGACGAAACCTGGGGCAAAGCCCAGGCGCTAGTTCAGCAGTGGGAGCAGCGCCTGGTTAACCGCCGCCTCTTGCAGGAGGCCCAGAGTGTTCTGCAGCCCGACCAGGCTACCTCGTTCCAAACGGCGATTGAGACTGCCCAGCAGATTCCCCCTGACTACCCCGAGTCGGCGATCGCTCAGGAGCGCATCGACCAGTGGAGCCGCGACATTTTGGCCATTGCCCGCGCTCGTGCCGCCGCAGGTCAGCTGCCTGGGGCAATCTCTGCGGCCAATTTGGTCCCCCCAGAAACCAGCGCCTACGACCAGGCCCAGGCCGAAATTCAGCAGTGGCAGGGTCAGCAGAGCGAGTAGGTAAGGGGTTAGGGCTATGCTGGCATCGCCAGACTCTCTAGCCGACAGATGGTCTGATCAACAATGTCCAAACTGGCTTGCCAAAATTCGGGGGTGCGGATGTCCTGCTGGAGGTGGTGCTGCACCAGATCTTCTGCGGTCATGCTGCCGGTATCTCGCAGCAGAAGGGTGTACAG
>JBARUP010000597.1:0-4189 GCA_049645805.1 Nodosilinea sp. | reverse complement strand
AGTTTACCTACCGTTTCTAGCTACTTCTACAGCCTGCCCAGGCGTGATTACGGACTACAGACCGTAAATTTTCCGTAGGCAATCGAGCTGGCTACAGCCCCATCGCTCTGGCCAGGGCGATGGGGTCGGGGTTTAGGTCGCCCTTGACCATGTTGTTGCTGTGGGCGATCGCGGTATCGGGGTCTTTCAAGCCGTTACCGGTCAGTACGCAAACAATGCTAATCCCAGCGGGTACCTGATCCTTCACCTTGAGCAGGCCCGCGACCGAAGCGGCGCTGGCGGGTTCGCAGAAGACACCCTCTAGAGCTAGCAGACGGTAGGCCTCAAGAATCTCGTCATCAGTGACGGCGTTGAACTCTCCCTGGCTGGCATCGCGTACCGCTTCGGCCTTGGCCCAGCTAGCAGGGTTGCCGATCCGAATAGCGGTAGCTAAGGTTTGCGGGGCGGGCACCATGTGACCGCTGACCAGAGGAGCAGCTCCGGCAGCCTGAAACCCCATCATGCGAGGCAGGCGGCTGCATTTGCGCTGCTGGTGGTACTCGCAGAAGCCCATCCAGTAGGCCGTGATATTACCCGCGTTACCGACCGGAATGCAGAGCCAGTTGGGAGCGTCACCTAGGGCGTCTACCACCTCGAAGGCCCCAGTTTTTTGCCCTTCTAGTCGATAGGGGTTGACTGAGTTAACCAGGGTAACGGGGTAGTCATTGGCCAGCTCGCGCACCAGGGTAAGGGCGTCGTCAAAGTTACCTTTTATAGCTAGCACTTCGGCACCGTAGAGCAGGGCCTGAGCCAGCTTGCCCAGAGCTACGTAGCCGTCGGGAATGAGCACAAAGGCGCGCATACCGCCTCGGCGAGCATAGGCGGCAGCGGCAGCGGAGGTGTTGCCGGTGCTCGCACAGATGATCGCTTCGGCTCCGGCCTCTTTGGCCTTAGAGATAGCCATGGTCATACCCCGGTCCTTGAAGCTGCCGGTAGGGTTGAGGCCGTCGTACTTGACCCAGACCTTGACATCTTTGCCGACGCGCTCAGCTAGAGTCGGCATGGGAATGAGTGGAGTATTGCCCTCACATAGGGTAACCACTGGAGTATCGTCGGTCACCGGCAGATAAGCTCGGTAGGCTTCAATCAGGCCTGGCCAGGCCTGTAGCCCTGAGACTAATGGCCGAGAGGAGACGGCGGCGGAATTTATGCTTAAGGTCACAGTGAGTCAGCGGTACCAATTGGAGAGCGGCAGATAAGAGCTCAGGTGATCAATAGCCCGACCTAACTATCAGCCTTTTATGTTGCTTAGTTTACCGTGAGCCTTGACCCCAGCGGATCAAGTGCGGTAGTTTTAGCACCCTGAGAGGCGAGCTGCTTCACCAAAGGATTGTCCAATTGGTAAAGTGACCAGACGCAACCAAAGGGTGGGACCAGGTTGGTCTAAGATTGCTCTCTAGACAGAACGGTTAAAATGTCTTAACTTTCTGACTAAGTACAAATTCTTATTCATCGTTTTTTCATGAACGCCCCTTTGGAACACGCTACTCAGGCTACCGTACCTAGTGAGTCCGTCCTAGCGACGAGCGCCGCGCCGCGCGAGGTAGCGCCTGCCCGCGACGACAACGTTTGCTGGATTGAGGTCCACCGGGCTTCCTATCCTCCCGATCAGCAGGTTGAGCTGCTTCACCTGCAGGCTGAGGCCGAAGCGCTGCTGCTGCAGCTACAGACTATTCACCAGCGACGGCAGAGCGACTACACAGCTGTTGAGGGACCTGCTCAAGGCTAACGCCATCGACGATTTGTTGTGCTGCGATTCGGAGGCTTAGACTGGAGCGCGCTGCCTTTAAGGTGCGCCAAAGTGCGCCACTTTTCACAGAATTCGCTAACGTTAGGAAAAATCGTGGGGAGATGCTGTGATGACCTACTCTGCTAATCCCAGGCCGACTGGGGAAGCCAAGCTAAATAGCCTGTCTAAGCGTAAGCTGTACGCAGCGATCGCGGGTAGTTTGCTGTTGGCAGTCGGGGCAGGTGCAGCTTTCAGGCTCACTACGGATGACTCCAGCCCTTCTGAAGTTGCTGTAGTAGACTCCATCAACCCTGACCCGACGTCTACCGATACCGCCACCGGTAGTGATGAGGTGGCCACACCGTTTCGCTCACAGCCTTTCTTTCAACCCTCCTCACCCCTGCGGCTAGCCGATCCAAATCTGCTGCGCTCCACATCATCTCAGGCTCGGGTAGAAACGGTTTCGGCTGGCCGATCCGACCCCTTTGCCTCAGTCATCCTGCCTGGGCCAGGGGCGTCGCGGCCTAGGCCAGCGGCAGCGGTGCTCACTCCCGCTCCCGCTGCGAACCGCACGGTTCCTTCAGCAATCGCGGCAGCTCCAGCGGTGCCGGTAGCGGCTACCCAGATACCGCCACTGCCCCAGCCCCCCGCTCAGGCAGTAGCACTGCCTAGCCTGCCTGCCCCCTTTCTACCCGGTGGTGTTCCTACCCTCCCAACTGACCTTGCAGTAGCACCCACGGGTAGCCCTGCCTTTCAAAATCTAGTTGAGCAGGTCGTCGTTAGCGGTGTAGTACAGATAGGCGGTGGCGTCAGCGTGATTGTAACTGAGCCAGGCAGTACCGTGAGCCGCAGAGTATCCCAGGGTGACATGCTAGCGGGCGGACGGGTCAGGGTGAAATCAGTAGACATGTCGGGCCAAGAGCCCGTAGTAATTCTTACCTACAACGGTCAAGACTATACCCGCACCGTAGGAGCACCTATGGTTAGCTCGCTCTAACCCTATCCTGCGGCTAGCAGAGGCGCACTGCTCGGCTCGGGCTAAGTACAGCTGCATCCATTAGACTTTAGGAGGCTCTAGACTAGATAGCCTCCTAAGATCGATCAAGCCTAGCTTGACTCTAGGCTGGTCATCTAGTCAGCGCCATACCCAAAATGGCTAATACGTTGGGCTAAAGATGGCTATGGGCATTGGTAAAGCAGCGTCTGGCGAACAGCAAGGGCAGCGGGTGCTCGGTCTTGATGAACACGACACCTACGACTGCCCGGTCTGTCGGCACGGACAGATTCAGCCGATGGCGCTTATGGACGTCTACGCCTGTAGCTTTTGCCGACACATCTTCGACCTCAATTTAGACCAGCAGACAGTCCATGTGGTCGATAGCGTCCAGTCTATGGGGTGGCGCTGGCAGGGACGTCGCTGGCAGCCGCTCTATCAAACTCATAGCGACATCACCCTCCTGCTGTGGCTGGTGGGCCTGGCCTTAGTTGTTCTTCCAGCCGGAATTGTGGCCCTAGGGAGCTACGTATTTCCTCCCCTAGAAGCGCCCGACGGCCTTAATTGGTCTTTAGCATGGGCTGTAGGAACGCTGGTTTCACACGGTACCATAGTAGGGTGGCTGGTGGCTGAGCACTACCAGTTTCCGTTTTACGTCATGGGCAAAATTCGTTTGCAAAGGCTGGTTGATCGCCTACCGGCATAGGGGCTGCTCCGCTGGCTAGCAGTCAGCGGCAGAAAACCAGATCAGGGGCGTATTCGTTTCGCTGCGCCAGCGGACCCAGCCTTCTGCAGTACTCGAACCCGGCAGGGGAGTGCAGCCCAGGGCCGGCTGAGTAACGCGCACCCGCAGCCAGTCGCCGTCGAGATTTAGGGGTTGAATAATGCTGTTTGGCCCAACCAGCGCCTGGAGCGGAGCGGTGCCTCTCGGGGCTAGCCGTATGGGTCTTGATAGTCCAGGGCGGCGAAATTTGACGCGAGCAGCATCTTGGATAGAGGCTTCCCAGGTTTCTACCACCAGGGGCACAGAACCCAGTCCTAGGTGGGAAGTGTGTGCCCAGGCTGCACCGGCTGGCGTGTACTGAAACCGAAACCAGCCGTCAGGACGAATCTCGAGCACCGGAAAGGTGTAAATTTGATCCTCCGTTTGCACCATAGAGAAGGCTGCATCGCGACCAATAGCCAGCGGAGAAGCTTCGTTGGGAACCAGCCAGCCGTTGATCAGCCAGCCCCAGTGGGTGCTTTCTGGGGTGGGGTAGATAGGCAGAGCAATACCCTGTAGCCACTCAGCACCTACGGGGGTATCACTGGCGTCCGCTGTAGGGGTGGTGGGACCTAAATGGCCCACGCCAATATCGTCATTGGGAGCGGGGTCAAGGCCAATGATGCCCGTTTCGTCTGGAGCAATCGCGTCTGGAACAGGGGTG
>JBARUP010000596.1:0-2363 GCA_049645805.1 Nodosilinea sp. | reverse complement strand
CGACCGTTTGCCCTTAACCCGTCGAGGGTCTACAACCAGGATTTAGTGTCACTCCTTTAGCAGGGGGCGCAGCTGAGCGCTAACGCGCAGCACCTCGGCAACCGACCAGGCCTGGGCAAAGGCACCGCGCGGCTCCATCGGTACATCGCCGTCAAAGATTTCGCTGAGAGTACCCAGACAGCCGCCGTGGAGGTGGTGGATGAGCGGCTCTAAGAAGCTGTGGGCCAGGTCAACGTCTTGGTAAACTCGCCAGTGCGCCTGCACAAACGGGCCAATCAGCCAGCTCCATACGGTGCCCTGGTGGTAAGCGCCGTCGCGCTGGATGACATCGCCGCCGTAGCGACCCTCGTAGCTGGGGTGGTTGGGGTCGAGCGATCGCAGCCCGTGGGAGGTTAGCAGCCGCTGCGCCACGCTATTGACGACGGCTCGCTGCTGGTCGGCGCTGAGGCAGGGGTCTCCCAGGGCCGCATCGGGCAGAGAAACCGCAAAGATTTGGTTCGGCCTGAGGGCTGAATCTGAGCCATCTGGGCCGTCGAGCACGTCGTAGCAGTAGCCCAGCTCGGCGTTCCAGAAGCGCTGAAACCCCTGGCGGGTTTGATCGGCTAGGGACTGATAGGATTCTGCGGACTGCCCCAGCAGGCGGGCAAACTCGGCCATCACCAGCAGCGCGTTGTACCACAGCGCGTTAACCTCAACGGGCTTGCCCACGCGGGGGGTCACTACCCAGTCGCCCGCCTTGGCATCCATCCAGGTCAGCTGTACGCCCGGTTCTCCAGCGGCTAGCAGGCCGTCGGCTGGGTCAACCTGAATGCCGTAGCGAGTGCCCTTGCAATGCCAGGTGATGATCTCCGCTAGCTGAGGAAACAGGTCGCTAATCAAGGCGGTATCGGCGGTAGCGCGGTGGTAGGCGCGCAGGGCCTCAAAGTACCAGAGAGTAGCATCTACGGTGTTGTAGTAGGGAGCCTGTCCGCCCTCGGGAAAGGCGTTGGGCAGCATGCCCCGGTCGAGAAAGCGGGCGAAGGTCTGCAAAATTAGTCTCGCCAGGGTGGGGCGACCGGTGGTGAGGGTAAGCCCTGGCAGAGCAATCATGGTGTCGCGGCCCCAGTCGCCAAACCACGGGTAGCCCGCGATAACGCTTTTGCCCGGAGCCGGAGAGTCAGCATCTGAGGCAGCGTCTGAGGTGACAATCGCCCGACTGACTACGAACTGATCGGCAGCTAGCACCAGCTGATTTACCCAGGCCGGGGGCTGATCATCGCTCTGGGCCGCTTGCCCCTGGGCGATGAGGTGGTGTTCGTAGGCGCGGCGACGCAGCAGGGCGCTCTGCCCAGAGCGATCGGCGTCGGCGTCGGTGGTGGCCACCAGGGTAAACGACTGGCCCTGGCCCAGCGTGGGGGTAAAGGTGGCGGCGTGCAGATGGTCGTCGTAGGGGTGGATGCCCCGGTAGGCTTCGATTGCTAGGCTGTACCCCCGGTGCCAGGTATGGGCGGGCTGAGCCGGAGCAGTTTCGCTCAGCAGATAAAAGGGAGCAACGCCGTCTTTAGCCCGAATTCGCAGACCCTGAGGGCAGCTTTCAACGGCCATCTGCCAGCTGCCCTCGGTGCTGTGGTGGTGAAGGCGGTGGTTGATCAGCACGTTTAGGACGAGCTGAACCGCAGCGCTGGCCCGACTGAGAGTGTAGCGAACGTAGGTAGTGTTGGCTCCTGGCTCCATCCAAACCCGCTTTTCGAGGCGGGCATCAGCGATCGCGTAGACCCAAATCGGTATCGTACCCTCTAGGCGAAACGACTCCAGGTGCAGGTAGCCCTGGGGGGCGATCGCCCCGTCGGCCCAGCGATCGCAGTAGAGGTCGTAGGGCTGGCCTAGATACGTGGCGGTTTCATTGACCTTAGTCACCAGCAGCGTCCGCTCCAGCGGCGGCTTTAAAGCCGCCACCAGCAAGCCGTGGTAGTGGCGCGTCAGTACCCCCGCTACCGTGCCGCAGCCGTAGCTACCTAGACCGTTGGTAACCAGCCATTCCTGCTGAGTCGAGGCCGCCGCGCTGCCGCATTGACGGCCAAAGGAGATTGTCATACCTTCAAACTCGCGTTGTTGTGACTCCGCCTTGGGCGGCTTTCGCTTGCCCGATACTATAGCCCGATACTAGGGCCAGCGCGGCTCAGCGCGTCACTCAGAGTAGTCTTCTCCTCTGCCCAACATCACAGAGATGTAGCTAAACCCCCATCTCCCCAAAGTTTATTTCAGCGATCGCCTAGGGTTTCAATCAGCACATCCACCTGCTGCTGCTTTGCGTGCAGGTAGGTTTCACACTGATGCAGCGCCTGCACCGCCTGCTCAAACTGGCTCAGCACCGTGGCCAGGGG
>JBARUP010000595.1:0-1988 GCA_049645805.1 Nodosilinea sp. | reverse complement strand
GGGTTGGAGAAAAGCTATCCACCGCCAAGAGTGCAAGTGTATGAAACAACAGTCCAGACAGTTTTAGCAACGAAGCTACAAGGCTTACAGGGCGGTCACCCCAGTAATCGCCCATTTGCATCAAGGTTAGCTTGCAGGATGACGTTGATTTAAATACCTTGGGCAACGTAGGCTCTGGCTTACAGGCAATATTCAGGGCGATTTTCTGTCCGGAATGTTGTTCAAAATAACCTCATACTCAAACTGAGCAAAAAAATCTTTCAACGAAAGGCTATTCCCTGCGGCCAATTTCTTTATTCCGGCCCACCCGTCATCAGTGACCCATGCCGCATGGCGAATCAGATCGTGACTGGAAGGTGACGCAGCACGGGTTACAGGCAATGTGAGAATGAAGTGGGCGCGACCGAGCAACTCAACCAACTCGGAGCGACTCACTGAAAACTGAATAGCTAGGGCATCAATCCGAGCGATCGCCTCTGAGGTTGCCAGAATGTGCCTCAACTTCTTTTTCGCCCCGTAGCGGGGTGATGGAGAAGTCAAATTCAGCAGGCTTCTATCGCTCACAAGTAAACCATTCGCCCCCGCCAGATCACTATACAGCACAACACCAATACCAAGGCAGAGAAGACTGATATATTCATTATTACATTGGTATTGACTATTCTATAGCAATGTAATATATTCGGATGGTAGACCTAAGTAGGTGGCATGGATGGATGCAAAGATCAGGCGCGTCAAGCGGTCGGCTAAGTGCATCCAGCGCCTCGTCGGGGACATCTCGGAATCGCCAGCGGTGATTGAGAATCCTGACCTCAACGTTGTACTGGAAAGGATTTCGCGCCACATTGAGGAAATTCAATCTTCAATTGAGGCTGGATAGAGGAACACGTGAAGCCTTCAGTACAGGAACACGGCTATGGACGCCTACGAAGATACCCAATGGGATAAAGATTACCGTCGCGCCTATACGTATGCCCTGGCCCAGATCGGACTAGCTATGCACGCCGACGCAGCAGGACGCCTCTACGCCGACGCCGTGGCTTGCCTTAGGGGCCAGAGGCAGTTGAAGGAGGTCGATGGTTGCTGGGAATGGGTGGCAGGGCCATTTTGCTCAGCTGATAGCTTCACGACCCAGGCCGATACGATTGCAGGTTTTGAGGAAGCTATTTTCGAACTAGTGGAATGGTAGGCATAGCAAGGATGACGACAAAGCGTGATCGCATTGACACCCTCATGAAAAATCACCTCTGGCTAGAGGTGCGTTACTACCCTAAGGGCACCTACGGGGCTATAAATCAGCGGCGAGGGAATTCAGAAGCCTCACCAAGCCCTACCGCACCCGCGCCAGTTTCACCAGCCCAGACCGTGCTCTGGCCCACGCCAAGCAGCTTATGGTCGCACTGCCCCAGGAGAATGACGGAGTGCCGTTTTGAGTCAGCACCGCAGCCATGAGATCGCCCCGAGTCAGCAAGGGTAACGCCGCCGCTTAAAAAACCGGATTTTTAGATGTATTCTTGCACTTACACTGAGGTCTTGAGATGACACAAGTACGATTAGCTATCATGTCCTGCGCCGGAGGGACAGGTAAATCGACAGTGGCCACTAACCTGGCGTATTCGCTTGCCTGTCTGGGGCAGAGCGTCTGCCTCATTGACTGCGACAGCAACGGCACAGCCGCGCTTTTTACCGGCCTGGAGAACCCCAGTGCTATTGGGGAAACTCTAGTTGCAGCACTTCAGTCAGGGTTTAAGGGGCCATGGCCCCTTAAACCTGTATGGAGGGACTACGGAATTGAAAAAGTTGATGCTGTTCTGGGTGGCCACTTTCTCAACGAGGGTGCCAGGCAGATTCTGAAGGAGCCCCGCGCCGCATACCTCTTGGCCGATGCGATCGAAGACGCGCCACTCCCCCATGATGTGGTTATTTTTGATTGCCCAGGAACCATAGAGCAGTTTCACCAAATGGTTCTCCCAGCCTGCAACCAAATC
>JBARUP010000594.1:0-4775 GCA_049645805.1 Nodosilinea sp. | reverse complement strand
GCTAAGATGACCAGGCAGATTGGGTTTTTACCTGGCTGCAATTTTTTCGGTAGCTGAGTTCTAGTATCAAGCTTATCAAGTGGATGAGGCAGCTTTTGAGGTTTCAAGTAGATCTGGGCTAACTTTTATCCCTTTGCTAGTAGCCTATTCCTTGCCAAATATCCATAGATGACCTTCTTGAGCTGAGCTAAGGGTCAAATTTAGTATCACTGCGGCACTTTGAGCACCTATGGCGATCGCCCCTATCATTACCACCACCCAAGACTTTGCGCCCACCGCGCCCGATCGCTGGTTGCCCCTGCCCACTCAGCGCCCGCTGCTGCTGGTGGGTCACGGCAGCAGAGATACTGACGGGCGCGATCGCGTGCTTGAGTTTGCCGCCGCCTACCAAGCGCTTGATACTTCTCGCCCCGTAATCCCCTGCTTTCTAGAGCTGAGCGAACCCACCATTCAAGACGGCGTAGACCTGTGCGTGGAGAAAGGCTACACCGACATTTCAGTACTGCCGGTGCTGCTGTTTGCGGCCCGCCACAACAAGTTTGACGTTACCAACGAGCTCGATCGCGCTCGTCAGCGCCACCCCCAGGTCACCTTTCACTACGGTCGCCACTTCGGCATTACCCCAGCCATTATTCAGCTCTGGCAAGAGCGGCTGGCAGAACTAGATGGTTCCCAGTTCAACCCTCAGGGTATTGCCCGCGAAGACACGGTACTGCTGTTTGTGGGCCGAGGGGCTAGCGACCCTGACGCCAACGGCGACGTGTATAAGCTAGCCCGTATTGTATGGGAGGGCAGCCGCTACAAAACCCTGGAAATTTGCTTTATTGGCATTACCCATCCTCGCCTCGAAGAAGGCTTTCGTCGCGCCCGGCTGTATGAGCCCAGGCGCATCATTGTGCTGCCCTATTTTCTCTTCACTGGGGTGCTGGTCAAAAAGATTTTGGGCATTGCCCGGCAAGAGCAGGCGGCGCACCCAAACCAGTTAGTAACCTACCTGCCCGAGATGGGGAGCCACCCGCAGCTAATGCAGATTTTGCGCGATCGCGAAATTGAAACTCAGCTGGGCCAGGTGGCAATGAACTGCGAGATGTGCAAGTTTCGCCTAGCCGCTGGGGGGAGCCAGAACTCTCACGGACACGGACACGGACACGAACACGAACACGAACACGGTCATGGGCACGGACACGGACACGGACACGGCGGTGACCCTGTAGACCTATTTCCAGACCCTGCCGACTATCACCAGCGTGCCTGGCAGGTGCCCTAGGAGGTATGAAGGAATAGGGACATGCTGACCTGCTCATTTGGCTTAAGTTCGGTCTGCGCCTAACTCCCGACGATTTCCCTGTGCCGTAATAGACACTTTCAACACCTAAAGGTTTTGACTCCGCTGAACCTTCAGGTATCGCTGACAGATCACCAAGCTGCTGCATTGGGAATCCTGAAGACAATGCTCAGCAGGTTTTCAGCATTCTCAGGGGGTAACTATGTTCAAATCCATCGGTCGGCAGGTCTGTGCTTTTGATTTGGAGTGGGCACCCGACCCGGTATCGGGACGGCGGGTCTACGGTTTACCGGCAGCAGTTTCCGACGCTGAGGTATTCGAGGTCATGTGGGCCAAAGCCGGAGCTACGCCCGAGAAATCTCGCCCCCACCTCAAAACGACCCTCTGCCGAGTGATCGCTGTCTCTGCCGTCGTCCGCGAGCAGCAGAACGACGGCAAAGTCCACCTACGACTTGCCACACTCCCCAGGCAGCTCGACCAGCTTATGGACGAAGGCGAGCTGATTTCCACATTCTTAGGCTACCTAGGCCAGCACCACCCCCAGCTGGTAGGCTTCAATTCTCAAATCACCGACCTGCCGATTCTGCTTCAGCGGGGTTTGGTTGCAGGCCTCTCGGCTGCGGAGTTTTGCCGTCGCGCCGACAAGGGCTGGAGCAACGACTACTTCAGCCGCCGCGGCGATGCCCACATTGACTTAAAAAGCACGCTCAGCGGCTGGGGCATTGCTACCCCTACTCTGCACGAGCTGGCCGCCGCTATGGGCATTCCGGGACAGGTCGGGGCCGAGCCCCACAGTGTGGTGGATTGGTGGGTCAAAGGCGACGTGCGCTCCATTGTTAAGCAAAGCCAGTATGACGCCCTAAGTACCTACCTGGTATGGCTGCGAACGGCCCGGTTCGCAGGATTCCTGAGTCACGAGCAGCATAGTGAGGAAGAATTGCGGGTGCGAGGGATGCTGGCAGACAGAATTGCCCTAGGCGACGACCACTTAGTCGAGTACCTAAATCGCTGGGATAGCCTACAGCCGCAGGTGACCAGTGCCGTAGTCATTCCTCTCGCTGTGACCTCTGATGCCACAGAGCGGGCTGCCTAGTCTTGAATCGTGAAATCGCGAACCAGATAGGCGGGTAGGTCAGGCTGACTCAGCGCGGCGGCATAGGATGGCTCTAGGTACTGGCGGTAGGCGTCATCTTCAGCTAAATAAGTCTTGAAGAAAGCGACGCCCATGGCCCTGGCGTAGGTCTGGGCGGCTTTTGGATTCGGGCCGATGACCTCCCGGGGGACCGGCAAGACGGCTTCGGTATCTTCTGCATCGTAGATCGTTGAAAAGTGGGTGCCGTTTTCCATCAGTAACAAGTAGCGCTCAGGCGTCTGCAGCCAGGTAAACGGACGAATCTGCTCAGCCAGCGCTGGCGTTACCGTATCGGCACTGCCTGAAATAAGCATCAGGGGCACCTCAATATTGGCTATGCCTGCGGGGCCAAACACGGCACTTCCTAGGGGATTGATAGCGATCGCAGCTTTGACGCGACTATCCTGTAGCGACGGCAGCGGCTGAGGCAAGGTCAAAACTGAGCACTGTACCAGCAGCGATAGGTTAGCCTGACTAGACAGCTCGGGCGGACAGCTTTGTTCTAAGGCGGTTGGCTCAACAGTGGCTCCCGCTAGGGCCAGCGTGGTATAAGCTCCTAGAGATTGTCCTAAAACGCCAATCTGGTTGAGGTTTATACGGCTGCCAATAGCTGGGTCGCGAGCCGCTCTTTCTAAATCATCCAGGAGAGCCTGAATGTCGGTGGGGCGGCCAATCATTTCTTCAGGTCTAATGGCTTGGCTAGTTTGACCACTCAAAAGCGCGTTAATTTGCTCGGCACTACTGCCGGGATGCTCGACCACCGCTACCGCCAAACCGTGGGAGGCCAAATGTTCAGCCAGGTAGGCTAGGGTCGAGCGATTGCCTCCAAGCCCGTGGGAAATTACAACTAGAGGCGCGTCTTGGCCTTCTGGCAGGTAGAGATTGGTAGCCAGGTGCAGGTCGAGCGATCGCCGCTGCCAACGGTAAGGACCTATCTCTGCCGGGTCTGCGGCAGGTGCAAGGGGTAGCTCGGGCGCAGCAGCGGCGGCTCGCTCACGAATTTGCGCAGTCGCCTGCTGAGTCTGATTAATTTCGCCCAGTACGACTTGAGCTACGCTTGAGAGCCGCTGCAAGTCAACCCGCACCCCTCCGGTCGGAAAATAATCAAGGACGTCCAGCAGGCTTAATCCGTCGCCATCTGCCGCTGCCAAGATTAAAGCGCCTCGAATCGCTTGGGCTCCGTTCTGCCGCCCCGCCGTTTGGATAACTTCCCCCAGCAGCTGAAGCATGGTTTCTCCCTGGGGGGTGTAGAGAAACTGCGCCACTGTCACCACATCTAAGTCGGTGCTGACCGTTAGTCCGCTGCGGAACTGCTTAAGCTGCTCGGCTGTAAGGAAGCGGCGGTAGCCAATCAGGTCGTCGGTGAGCTGGCCAGTGCGGGCGTAGGTGCGGAGGTTTTCGACGGTAACAGAGCGCTCAAGCGGTCCGTAGCTAACGTAAACGCGATCGGCGCTAAAACCAGGCGCTGCCAGCACGAGCGACTGAAGTAAGATTGCCGCCAAACCGCCCCCCAGGAACCGGGTTAGGTGCTTGATACGGGGCCAACGCTGGGTCATAAATGCTCCAAGGGCTGTTTAAAGATCAGGGAGAACGCCACTAACCTAGCTCAGGTCGAGGATGCCTCCCGTAGTTGTCAGGCTCTAGTGGTCAATATCTGCGGTTTCTGGCTGTTTCGATAGACGTCCGTCTTCCATGTAGACAATGCGATCGGCGATGTCGAGAATGCGGTTGTCGTGGGTAACCAGCAAGATGGTGCAGCCCTGCTGGTTAGCCAGGTCGTGCATGATATCAACTTTGATCGTACAAAGGCTAATGCACGGCGATGAGATTATGCCGGTGGATCGCGATCGCCTAGTCGATGGGCTAGTTGATTTGCTGACGGCAGGCGCTTGCTCGACTAGCTGAGGCGTGTCTAAGCAGCGATCAAGGGTTAAGAATAGAACCCGACATATCAATTCGTCTGACTGTAGCTACCGTCTCAGGTTGCGCAGCATAGTGCTGGTGCCAGTTGTAAACGCCTCGGTAACCAGTTGGGGAATTAGCTCAGCAATCGGCAGCGTTGGAAAAACCGCGCTATGGGCAGAGAGTTGATACCCGCTGTTTTCTAGCAAATGGGTGGCAAGCTTACCGTTCTCGTAAAGCCACACCTCGGGCACTTGCAGAATTGCATAGGTATCTAGGGTAGTTTCAGAAGTCACATCTGCGTCAATAGCTAGATCAGGGGGTGGATCAGATTCCATATTCATCCGCATGAGTGACCTAGCCTGCTCTGCATTCTGAATATAGGAACAGGTGTCGGGTTGTGACGTACTCCTGACACCGATGCAAGCATACGGTGCGGGCTTCTCCCACGGCGCG
>JBARUP010000593.1:0-4072 GCA_049645805.1 Nodosilinea sp. | reverse complement strand
GTCCCAGTTCTTCGCGTCGACGCTTTAGTACAGATTCTTGAGGAGATAGGTGCTCAGGCATGAATACAAGCAGCTTATATAAGCTGCTTGATCTTTTGCTATAAGCAGCTTATAGTTGGAGCGGGCTTACAAAATGGCTTCGGATGGGCAAGCCCGTTCGGGTTTCGCCATGGAAGTCGTTTGGCATTTGCTAACTCAGTCTCGCATTCTGCGGCGGGTTTCGCACTCTTCGTGCAAAAGGCCTCCGAGTTTTTACAAAACTCGGAGGCCTGGATCCTTCTCTATTCCTTATTTACCGATCGCCATGTCAGAATTCATCCCCAACAGCGAAATCTACAGCCTGCCACCCTCCGGCAACCCACCCGGCCTAGAGCCATCCGACCCCCGCGAACCCGTGCGCGTCATGCTGATCGGCACCGCCACCGGCATGGAACTCGTCATCGCCCATCTCCACCGCCTCGGCTTTGCCGAACCCCGCGCCTGGAGCAAACCCCAGCTCGACCCCACCACCGGCCAGCCTATGCGCATTCTCACCAAATGGATTCGGCGCTAACGCTCTGGCCCATTGCCCCATGCTTGCCGAAGCGCGAGAACCCAGCTGTCAGACTATCCTCACCAAACCTTTTCACTCAGCAGAGCATCTAGCTCTGTACTACCCGGCCAGCGATCGGGAAACATTGTTTGAGGATAGTCTTCTCGCACAGTTGCCAATGCTTCAGCCCAGCATTTAGAAAATAGCGGTTCGACCTCGTTGCGTAAACTGGGGGATTGCTCAAGCAAGTCAAGCAGCTGCCGCCGCTGTTCTCGAATGGTGATTTCCCAGCCTCGGTAGTCACTAGGAGCGACAACATAGATTCGCTTCAAAAGGTGGGCCAATAGGACTCGCAAACGACTTTTTAGCTCCCGGCGATCGCGTCCTGCCAAGCCTTCAATTTCCTCAATCAGTCCTTCAATATCTAGGGCTGCAAAATCGCCCATCTTGAGCTTGGCCACGGTGTCGTCGCACCAGGCCACTAGGTCTTGCTGGTAAAGGGTGGGGGGAGAGGTAGCTTTAACCATCAGCGGCGATCGCGGAGAGGACTATAACGATTTTATAATTGCCTTTATTTTACCGATGGGGTCAAGCGTCGCCGCGCTGAGGTGGCCTGAGCCCGCAGCTGGCTCAACCCTATGTCACGAGCTGAGGTATTTTGGCTGCCCCCTTAGTTTGGTAAGATCAAGAGCTTGCAACCAAAACGCCACCGCCCATCGACAAGGAGAACCCCATGGCCCGCATGTATTACGACAGTGACGCCAACTTAGATTTGCTCAACGGCAAAACCGTTGCCATTATTGGCTACGGCTCTCAGGGGCACGCCCACGCCCTCAACCTCAAAGACAGCGGCGTCAACGTCATTGTGGGTCTGTACGAGGGCAGCCGCTCTACCGCTAAGGCCGAAGCCGAAGGGCTAACCGTTAAGCCCGTGGCTGATGCCGTCAAGCTAGCCGACTGGGTAATGATTTTACTGCCTGACGAGGTGCAGCGCACGATATATAAAGAGGCGATCGCGCCCAACCTGGAAGCAGGCAACGTGCTGCTGTTCGCCCACGGCTTTAACATTAACTTTGGCCAGATTGTGCCCCCCGACGATGTAGACGTGGTGATGGTTGCGCCCAAAGGCCCCGGCCACCTAGTGCGGCGAACCTACGAGGAAGGCCAGGGAGTGCCCTGCCTATTTGCTGTATACCAGGATGCTACTGGTCAGGCCCGCGATCGCGCTATGGCCTACGCCAAGGGCATCGGCGGCACCCGCGCTGGCGTGCTCGAAACCACCTTTCGCGAAGAGACTGAGACCGACCTGTTTGGTGAGCAGGTCGTGCTCTGCGGCGGGCTGAGCGAGCTGATTAAGTCAGGTTTTGAAACCCTAGTCGACGCGGGCTACCAGCCTGAGCTGGCCTACTTTGAGTGCCTCCACGAAGTGAAGCTGATTGTGGATCTGGTGGTTGAGGGTGGACTAGCCAAAATGCGCGACAGCATTTCTAATACCGCCGAGTATGGCGACTACACCCGCGGCCCCCGCATCGTCACCGACGAAACCCGAGCCGAAATGCGCCGGGTGCTCAAAGAAATTCAGACCGGCCAGTTTGCCCGCGAGTTTGTGCTTGAGAGCCAGTCGGGCAATGCCGGATTCACCGCCATGCGTCGTCGCGAAGCTGAGCACCCAATTGAAGAGGTGGGTAAGGATTTGCGGGCCATGTTTAGCTGGCTGAAGAAAGCATAGGGCGGTAGGGGCACAGCACTGCTGTGCCCCTACACAGACCTACGATTCGACCTTTACCTTGTTGCTGTAGAACGCCACATAACCCTTTATGTTTTCGGCGGCGGACTTGGGCTCGGGGTAGTACCAGGCGGCCCCGGCATTGGTCTCTCCATTGACAACGATGTCGTAGTAGCTGGCCGTGCCTTTCCAGGGGCAGCCGGTGGTTTTGCTGATCGGCTTGAAGTAGTCCATATTCAGCGAGTCGGGGGGGAAGTACTGGTTGCCTTCCACAACTTCGCAGGCGTCGCTATTAGCTAGTACAGAGCCGTTCCAGGTAGCTTTGGGCATGGTTTATCTCCGGTTTTTCCTTTAAGACTATAGCGAAAGCCTATCTCCTGTGGTTGAGGCCGCCATGCTCGATCAGTCTCAAACTCCTGTTCTCTCGGCGCTACAGGTCAGTAGTCAGCGGGTCCATGCGGCCTTTTACGCGCCGGGCCACAAAGGGGGGCAAGGGGCATCCTCTCGGCTAAAAGAACTTTTAGGAGGGCGTGCTCTGGCGGCGGATCTGCCGGAGCTGCCGGAGCTGGACAATCTATTCGCTCCAGAGGGGGTGATCCGTGCGGCACAGGAGCTAGCGGCGGCGGCATTTGGGAGTGAGCAAACCTACTTCCTTGCCAATGGTTCAACCTGCGGCCTTGAGGCGGCGATTCTAGCCACCTGCGGCCCTGGCGAAAAAATCATTGTGCCCCGCAACGTCCATCGCTCGGTGATTGGGGGGCTGGTACTGTCGGGGGCAATGCCTATTTTTGTGGCCCCAGAATACAGCCCTGAGCTGGGGCTGGGGCTAGGCATCAAAGCCGAAACCATTGCGGCTGCCCTGGCTCAGCATCCTGATACTCGCGCCGTGCTGCTGGTGTCGCCCACCTATCATGGCATTTGCTCAGATACTGGGGCGATCGCAGCCCTTGCCCACGACCACAACATTCCTTTGCTCATCGACGAGGCCCACGGGCCGCACTTTGCCTTTCACCCCGACCTGCCAGCACCGTCCCTGGCGCGGGGGGCTGACTTGGTGGTGCAGTCAACTCATAAGGTACTGGGGGCGCTGAGTCAGGCAGCGATGCTGCACACGCGAGGCAACCGTATTGACCAGTCTCGTCTGCAAGCGGCTCTTCAGCTTACTCAATCTACCAGCCCCAGCGCCCTGCTCTTAGCCTCGCTCGATGCCGCCCGTCACCAGATGGCGACCGAGGGCAAAGAACGGCTGGCGGAGGCGATCGTTCTGGCCCAGCGCCTGAGAACCGAGCTTGCTATACCCGGCCTGCGGGTCATCGACAGAGCGGCGGCGGTGGCCCACCCTAGCGTTAGCGATGCAGACGTAACCCGCCTAACGGTGGATGTAGGGGGCCTGGGGCTAACGGGGCTAGAGGCTGACGAAATTCTTCATGGGGAGCTGGGGGTTACAGTTGAGCTACCAGAGCTGCGACACCTAACCCTGATCGTTAGCCTGGGCAACACCGCAGCGGATGTACAGCACTGTGTAGCGGGCTTTGGGGCGCTGGCTGAGCACGCTGCCGCGTCGCGATCGCTTCCACAGCAGGCCATGCTGCCCCAGGTTACTCCGTCAGCAATGGTCTATACGTTGCCCATAGTGTCACCGCGCGAGGCCTTTTTTGCGGCAGCAGAAACCGTGACTGCCAGCGCCGCCCCAGGACGCATTAGCGCCGATACGATTTCTGCTTATCCTCCCGGCATTCCTACCGTTGTGGCGGGGGAACAGATTACGGCGGCGGCGATCGCCTACCTAACTACCGTTAAGCAGCAGGGGGGCT
>JBARUP010000592.1:0-4982 GCA_049645805.1 Nodosilinea sp. | reverse complement strand
TGGGCTTCGTCGAGAAACTGAAGCCGAATTTCAAGTTCCTTTGCGTCGGACATAGGGGTAGAAGGTGAGGGAATGAGGACGGTGAGGGAAGTGGTGTGCGTGGGCTGGTGAAGTGAGTGAGCGGATGAAGTGAGTGAGTGGTGCGCCTGTTGTTGGTCTCGGCCTCACCTACTCACCTACCCGCCAGCTCATCCACTTACTCCTCGCCAGTCTTGAAGGTACCTACAGTCTCTTGCAGCGATCGCGCCACATCTACGGTTTCTCGCAGGGAGCTAGAGATTTCCTGGGAGGACGTGGAGGTACGAGTCGACTCTAGGGCAATTGACTGCATAAGTGTGGTCACGGTTTCAGAAATTTCCACCTGAGAGACGGTGGCGGCTGAAATCGAGCGCACCAGAGTGTCAATCTGCTGAGAGACATCGAGAATGCGGCCCAGGTTGAGCTTGGCGTCTTCGACCAGGCGGGTACCGGCAACCACCTCGGTGGTGCTTTGATCCATCGCGTCGACTACCTCAGCCGTTTCGCGCTGAATCGTTTCCACGATTCGCTCGATTTCCTTAGTGGCTTCGGCGGAGCGGGAGGCCAGCTCGCCAACCTCTTCAGCAACCACCGCGAAACCCTGACCCTCTTCGCCAGCGCGGGCGGCCTCAATACCGGCATTGATGGCCAGCAGGTTGGTCTGCATAGCAATCTGGTTAATCAGCGAGACGGCCTTAGAAATCTGCTGGGACGATTCGCCCAGGCGCTTCACTTTCTTGGTGGTTTCACCAATGATTTCCCGCAGAGTGAGAATGTTTTGCACAGTCAAATCCATCGCCTGACCGCTGGTTTCGGCGGTGGTAGAGGCGCTGTTGGCCACCACAGCGGCCTGCTGCGCACTCTGGGCAACCTGCTGAATAGAGGCGGTCATCGCTTCTACCGAGGCCAGGGTTTGGGTCACTTCGTCGGCCTGGCGCAGGGCCTCAGTGGCTAGCAGCTGGACAGCCCCTTCATTTTCGCCGAGGGAGGCATTGACCTGCTCAGCGGAGGTTTTTACCTTAGTTACAATCTGGCGCAGGCTTTCCACAATGGAGTTAAAGAAGTCGGCAACGGTGCCAATCTCTCCCGCCGTGACGTCGGCGCGCACGGTGAGGTCACCGCGGGAGGCCCCTTCAACCTCGCTCAGCAGCTCGACAAGCTGAATTTGCAGCGCCTCCTGCTTTCGACGTCGCTCCTCGGAGAGCGCTTCGGCCTGGCTGTAGAGGCGGGCCTGTTCTAGGGCAAAGCCCAGCTGAATAGCGACCTGACGAACGAAGTTGATCTCCGTGGCGTCCCAGTGGCGAGGACCGCTGCACTGGTGGATAATCAGCAGGCCCATCAGATCTTCGTTGATGATAATGGGGGCAACCAGGTTGGCCTTGACTTGGTACTGCTGAAGCTGGCGCAGATGGCACTCGTTGAGGTTGGCTTCAGCCAGGTTGTCGACCGCCTGCACGCGGCCCTGGCGGTACTGCTCGACGTACTTTTCTTTGAAGCAGGGGTCGTAGAGATCGCTACCTAAGGCGGAGGGCCAGCCCGACTCCAGCGACTCGGCAACGAAGGTTCCCTTCCAGGTGGCGTCAAACTGGTACACAACGACGCGATCGCTGTGCAGCACCCGACGCGTTTCGGTCACGGCGTTGCGGAAGATGCGGTCTTCGTCTAGGCTCTCGCGCATCAGAGAAACAATTTCGTTGATCTGGCGCTCACGGGTGGCGTTGATCTCCTGCTGTTGCAGCAGGCGGGCCTGGCTGAGGGCGTAGCCAATTTGCACCGAGACCTGCTGGAGCACATCAACCTCTGCGGCTGACCAGTCGCGGGGGCCGTCGCACTGGTGCACGCACAGCAGGCCAATTAGATCGTCGCCCGCCAGCAGCGGCGCGACCATGTTGGCTTCTACCTCAAGGTTCTCTAAAATCTCGCAGTGGCAGTGGGAAAGCTCCGACTCTCGGCGATTGGCCATAGTCGAGACCCGACCAGCATAGTAGCGCTCGATGGCCTCGGGAGTAAGAGGGTCCTTGATGGTTTGGCTCATGGCCCGCTTCCACCCGCGCCCAACGGCTTCGGCGGTGACTTCGCCACCTTTAAAGTCAGAATCGAAGCGGTAGATTACGACCCGGTCGGCCTTGAGCACCTCCCGCAGTCCGTCTACAGAGCTGCTGAGAATGGTTTGCTCGTTGAGCGACTGGCGAATGCGGTTGCCGAGGTCAGACACCATGTTGGCGCGGGCGGCAGAGAGCTGCTCTTTTTGGCCCTGGCGTCGCAGTAACTCCTCTGAACTGGCGATGTTTTCGGCCAGCTGGTTAAAGGACTGAGCTACCTGGCCTACCTCGTCAGAGGCAAACACCTCAGCGCGAGACTGGCGATCGCCCATGTTAAAGCGCCAGGTGGCCTGCTGAAGGTTCTTCATCGGGCGCAAAACTGAGCGACCTAGCAGGGCGGCAATCACCACATCGGTGCCTAGGGCCAGTAGGGCAATCAGCAGCTGCAGCTGCAGGCTGCGGCTAATCAGCTGATTAAGGTTGGCTTCAGAGGTGCCTCGCACCATAACCGCCACAGGCTGGCCGTTGAAGTCTTCGATGGCACGGGCGGCCAGGGTATAGGTGGTGCCGTCAATAGTGTCGCGGCGGGTAACGTCCTGGCCGGGGCGGGCCGCGGCCCGCTCGACTAGGTCGAGCGAATCGAGGGGTAGGTTAGCTACCGCTGTGTCGAGGTCGGGGTTGTCGGCAGCGTAGAGGCTAGTCGCTAGCTCAAAGCCACCTTCGGCGTCGCGCTGATAGATAGCGCTATAGCCGTTGCCGAAGGGCGCAATCGCTCCTTTGGGGATGTTCTCCTTACCGTTGACGATATCGCCCGACACTAGGGCTCCCAAGACCTCGCCCGAAGTCGGGTCGCTGACGGGGGTGACGGTATAGCGAACAAGCGCGTCCTGGTTAGCAAAGTCGGCCGGTAGCGGTGGGCCCTCGTTGCTCAGCTCCTCCCAGCTAACAACGGCGCTGGCTTTAATCTGGCGAGGATTTTGCAGCACCGTACCGACTAGGCCACTGGGGTCGAATTTTTGACCCTGGCGACCGCCGTTGGCATTGGCAATAATGCGCAAATCGTCGCCCACCAGCGTGGCGTACTCAATGTTGCGGGCCTCGATCTCGTTTTCCAAAATTTGCTGCACGGCAGCAATCGCGGTGGGGGACAGCGACTCATCGCTGGCGTAGGCCGCCGCCACATCAATGATGGCGCGGTTGTCTGACTGGCCTCGAAAGCCAAACCCCATCTGGTTGATCTTGATGTTGTACTCAATATCTGAGACAGCTAGCTCGGCCTTGGCCTGGTTGAGCAGCTGGCTACGACCACCAGCAACAATCAAAAGCGACCCGACACCAACTAGGCCTAGCACTGAAATGAGCTCCGAGGTCAGCAGTCCCGCCAGCTGCTTTTGCCGCACGCTGAGATTGCTAAACCGCTGGATCAGATCCCACCGCGATCGCTTGGTAATCTTGACCGCGCTGCGGCCTGAGGTGTCGTAGGACATCGCAGGGTGAACCAGCTCACCGGAACCATCAAGCTGAGCCTGACTGTTACCCGCCCCGTTCTGTAGCGCCGAGTTTGGCTCTCCAGCGCCTTCGGTAGAGGTAAAAGGACGAAAATCTGTGGTCATGGGTCGATTACCTTAGTGGAGTGGCTAGATGTAGTTAGTGATCTGAGCAGACGAAATCAAGGGCTGGGGCTGCCGAAGCAAAGACATCGCGAGCAGACTAAGTGAAACAGAGATGCTAAAAGCTGATGGCAGGAATGACTGGGCGTAAGGCTAAGGGCGCTAGCGCCCCTGACCGAAAAGCAGGAGGAATGGAAAACGGCGCTACCGGTCTACATAGGCTGCAGGGCTGGTGCGCGCAGCAGGGCCTCACCGTCTAGCCCTAGCAGCACTTCCCCGTCCTGCAGCACGCAGCCTCGCAGAAAGGGCATCAGCCCCGACGGCACATGGGTGGGGGCAGACTGTAGATGCTGAGGCGACAGGCTGAGGATGCCGTCAATGTGGCTAACTCTCAGCCCCAGCGATACGGTTCCTACTTGGAGCAGCACTAAGTTGTACTGCTGAGAGTTGGGGTAGGCCGTGGGTAGACCAATCAGCAGAGCCAGATCCACAACCCACAGCACTCGGCTGCGGCGGTTGATTAGACCCAGCAGCGGCGGCGGCATGTTGGGCATTGGGCTAATGCTGGTCACCGGAGCCGCCATCGCCTCCTGTACCTGACGGGTAGGCAGTAGCGCAGATTGAGTGCCCAACCTAAAGCGTAGGTAGCTATGGGTTAGGGGAGAAAGTGATGGGGACGCGAGGGCCGTCTGACTAGGCTGGGCCAGAGATAGGTTGCTCATCGGTTGACCCTCATGACTGCTGTCACTGCCTGCACCAGCTGGTCACGGGTGTAGGGCTTGGTCAGGTAGGCATCAGCTCCCTGCCGCAGGCCCCAAAGCCGGTCAATATCCTGATTTTTAGAGGTGCACAGCACAATGGGTACGTGGGCCGTAGCAGGCTGTTTCTTGAGGCTGCGGCATAGTTCAAACCCGCTCATGCCTGGCATTACCACGTCGGTAATGATCACGTCGAGGGAGTGCTCGGCAGCTTTGTCGAGGGCCTCTTGAGCCGTCACGGCAGAAATAACTGTGCAGCCGCTATCACGTAGGTAGTGCACCATTAGCTCCATTTCGGAAGGGGTATCTTCAACCACCAAAACGGTGCCCGCTAGAGTCGTTTGCATAATAAATTTACCTGGAGAATAGGGTAGATATAGGCCACCGCAGCGATCGCGCGAAAAGTGGTTTTAACAATCGCTGCCGGGGCAAAAGAGTCGCAGGTCGGTGCTCCATGTTCAGAGTCATCACTGCCCGCGGTCAGACCCAGGCAGGTGAGAGGCTGAATACATCATCAAATTGGATCTATTGCTGAACTCAGATCGGCAATAGAG
>JBARUP010000591.1:0-2462 GCA_049645805.1 Nodosilinea sp. | reverse complement strand
ACTGCTGCCCACCTGCCCTCAGTCTAGAACGGCTTGAGTACTCGCAAAAACTTGAACAACAGCTTGAGGTTCTTTCACCTAATCTTGTTTCAAGAGATAATAGTGGCTTTAATGTTTCGCTAAGGCTAAGACTCTTAGTTCAGCCTAGACCAAGCAGTGTTGGCGGAACCTAAGAAACTCCAGCGTTAGCTGGAGTTTACCGTTGCCCAGCTTGCTTGTGGTTCAAGTATTCAAATTTTAACGAGGCAGCAGCCTAACTTCTGCTTCATAATTCAGCCGATTAGCTTGACTATTTCTTGAAGTTATGGCTGAGTTATTACCAAAACTTAGATTAATCCGGATGCCGTCCCTTTTCAGAGGGAACTATAAGTGCAGCTTCAGTCCTTCTTTTCACCGGCTATGAAAACCTCTACAGTTTTGGTGCCCTCAACCCTTGCCCAAGCGCCCGTCGCCAGTCGGCTGGTCGACAACCCTTGGCTGTTCGCCTCTGGAGGGCTGCTGCTGGTGCTGCTGGGGCTAGGAGTTTTCTCTCGTCTACAAACTCGCCGCCTGACAAAACAGCTCAAGTTTGAGACCTACAAAAATCAAGAGCTGCAAAAGAAGGTCAAACTGGCGCTCAAAACCATTAGCAAGATGGAGCAAAATCCAGACCTAATTCACTCGCGAGAATTTAATCTTGACTATTTACGCATGCGTATGGACGAAGCCCACTTCCATGCCGTGATTGTGAATCAGCTCAAAGTCAAGGTCAAGCAGAAAATTAGCGTTGCCCTACGCCCCAGGCAGGCTGAGGAAGGTATGATTGGCATTGCCAGCAAGCCACGGGCAGTGGATGAGATTTTTGACGTGGTGTACGCTCCCCAAGACAACCCCCTGGCTAAAAAGCGAGTGCTGTTTCGCATCCAGATTCGGCTGGCTAAGCTGCCGACCCAGGCTACCTCGTCAACTATCAATCAGCTAGTAGACTGCATCGAAAAATTTATGAGCCCCAACGCCGAAGAGACTCACTGGCAACCTACAATTCAGGGCCGCATGGCTAACATGCACTGGGATCAAAAGGCGAAGCCCACGCCCCTGATGGTAGTTGAACAATCTGGTGAAGGAGTGAACGTTACTCTGCGCAGCCGCAACGTTATGTTAGCAAGCTCTAACGCTCCCAAACGTGTTCCCCAGAAGCGGACAGCGTAGCCGGTTGGTGTAGGGCTTAAGATGCTGCTGTGGCCATAGCTGTTGGCGATGCAGCAGGTGCCGATCGCGCCTCGGCCATGTTTGAAAGAACGGCGTCGAGCAGCTGCTCTCTGAGGTCTGGAATGACCGCTAGAGCACGGGTCCAGTCAGGAATTTGGGTGCCGGTAGGGTCTTCTAGATACTGATTACCGGCTTCCAAGATAACCTGCTCAAAGGTTTCAATGGTCATTTCTTCTTTGTGGCGGTCGTACTCAAGACCATTGAAGCGAGCATCGACAAAGTACTGGCGGGCTAGGTTTTGGGCCTCACGGCGGTACTTGATGCGCAGGGTGCGAATATGGTCGTGACCAATGACGACCTGCTCGGTTTCACTCAGAGTTCTGAATACTGAGTGCAGAATATCGCGACACATTTTCTGTAGCCCCGAGTTTGTAGAGGTTCCCAGGCTTTGGTGCTTATGCTCGAAGATACCCAGATCGACCTGGGCAATGCGTTTGAGAGCCACGTTGCGATAGACCTCAGCCAGCAGCCCTACTTCTAAGCCCCAGTTGCCAGGAATGCGAGTGTTGAGGGCTAGGTCGCTGGCGAGGGCAAACTCTCCCGAGAGGGGATACCGGTAGGCGTCGAGGTAGCGAAGGTAGTCGCTGTAGCCAAACAGCTCCATCAGCGAGGTGATAAGCGGCGTCACAAACAGCCGAGTGACGCGCCCGTGCAAACTGCGGGGGCTATCGCCAACGCGGGCGTAGTAGGCTTTGCAAAAGGCGATCCCAAACTCTTGCTCGAGTAGGGGATACAGCAGCTTCAGCGGATAAGAACGATCGTAGGTGACAATGTCGGCATCGTGGAGAGCGATCGCGGCGGCGTGTAGCGATGCCACCCCCAGTCCCAGCCACACAGCCCGCCCTTTGCCCTTAAAGCGCAGTAGATCCAGTCCCTTATCTTTGAGGACCTGTAGAATGCTGGTTATACCAGGACCATTTTCCCACAGTATGAATGTAGGCTGAGGCAGAGGCTCGAAGAACTGCACAGCGTGCTGATACTGCTCAAAGGTATCAGCGTAGAGGCAGACGATCACGTTGTTGACAAAGGGGCAGTGGCTGAGATGATCGCGAATGGTAGCCAGGGCCGGACGCGCTAGCTCTTCGTACAGGGATGGAATAAGTACTGCGGTAGGGTTTGTTTGGCTTAGATCTGTAAGGCGCTGCTCAAGTCGCTCGGGCTGGTAGCTCAGATCGTGAATTGTGGTGATGAGCTCTTGCTTGTAGTCCATACCC
>JBARUP010000590.1:0-6261 GCA_049645805.1 Nodosilinea sp. | reverse complement strand
CTGGCTAGCCACGGGGTGAGCGTTGACATGATTATTCAATCGCAGCGATGTCGCCTGGTCCACGGGCAGGCCACCCGAGACATTGCCTTTACGGTGGCTCAGGCCGACGCCCAGGCCGCTAAGGCCGTTGTCGAATCGGTCGCTGCCGAGCTGGGGTTTGCGGACGTGGCGGTGGATGAAGAAATTGCCAAGGTCAGCGTAGTGGGCATCGGCATGATCTATGCTCCTGGCGTGGCTGCGCGTATGTTCAAGGCGCTATCAGAGCAGGGGATTAACCTGCAAATGATTGCCACTTCAGAAATCAAGATCAGCTGTGTGGTCGACAAGACCGAGGGGGTTACTGCCCTACGGGCTGTGCACAACGCCTTTGACCTGGCGGGGCTAAGCCGCACGGTTGTGACCGCCTAGGTCACCCTGATGTGATGGGAGACAGGTGAATCACGCGGCTAGATGCCCAAGGTCAAACGCCAGAGCCTAAGCTCTAGCCGATACAGCCTCTTTACTCGCAGGCTGAATGCGGAACTTGGCGAGGTCGGCCAGCTCTTGCAGCTGGTGAATGGCTTCGGCTCCTTCTAGCTTCATCAGCTCGCGATCGTCGCGCATCTCGGTCCAGGTGATGCCGTAGTCTGACACCAAGAAGCGAATCAGGTGATCGTCACCCAGGCTGACCATGAAAGATGCACTGTTGAGCTGCCCTCCGCAGGTGTAGCAGGATGCTAGATAGCCCATGCCCTCTAGCACTGCGGCCAGCGCTTGCAGGTTTAGAACCAGGTCTCTAACAAACTGTCTGTGCTGCTCGGCTAATCGGATAAACATAACGACACTCCTCAGTTACCCATAAAAAATTGTAGCCTAAAAATTAATTAATTCTTAAGGTTGATAATAAGCTGCTTATTTTCTGCGCTTGTAATTCGTTAATATTAACTACCCTGCCGCGAATCTGCTTCGTATGCGTATGCCGAATCAGCTGTCCCGATCGGAATATCTGTCTAAAGAGATAGGCTGCGCCGACGTTTCGTGTAGACTGTAAAAACTTGGGAACCTGTACGTCTGAGCCTGAAATCCAGTTGGCAAGAGCAGAGGTGACGAAGCCTGGACAAATGCACGCCCGTTCAAGCTATGGATTAACCCATTTTGAGTCCGTAGCCTTTGCAACATAAATAGTGCACTCAGCATTAATCTCATCCAATCTTTAAGAATCAGCGGTGGCTAGGTCGGCGCTGAGCGTCCAGGTATGGTTCTCGTGCAGGGTCAGGGTAGTTTGGTGATAGTCACGCAGTGACTCGCGATGGCCCACGCTGACGAAGGTTGTGCCGGTGTGGCGCAAGTGGTCGTAGAGCTTGGCTTCGTTAGCCAGGTCTAGGGCGCTGGTTGCCTCGTCGAGGATGGCAAAACTAGGCTGATTCAGCAAAATGCGGGCAAAGGTGAGCCGCTGCTGCTCGCCGAGTGACAGCACAGCGCCCCAGTCTTCGACAGCGTCGAAGCCACCAAAGCGCTGGGCTAAATCAGCTAGATTTACCTTTTCTAGAACGGTTTGAATGGCCGCATCCTCTAGGTCTAGGCGGGTATGGGGATACAGGAGCTGAGCCCGCAGAGAGCCCAGGATCATGTAGGGCTTTTGGGGCAAGAACAAGATATCGTCGAGAGCGGGACGGTAGACAGTACCGCTGCCGGAGTGCCACAGGCCTGCGATCGCCCGCAGGAGAGAGCTTTTGCCGCAGCCGCTGGGGCCAACAATGAGCAGGCCGCTTTGATCACGCACCTGCATAGAGAGGTCTTGAACCAGAGTGCGCCGGTAGTTGGGGGTTGGCAGCGTAAAATCTTCTAGCGCCAAAACGGCGGCGGTCTCGATCGCGATCGTGGGTCGGTCGGACTCCGCTGCGGTAGCGTCTACCTCTTCTGTGTCATCCACGGTATCTGCCGCCGCCTCAGCTTCGCTGTGGTTGAGCGCTTCGGTAAAGCTATAGAGACGGTCAATGCCCGCGCCAAAGGAGGTAAGTTCTTGAAATCGAGCCACGACTACGTTGAGCGAAAAGAAAACTCGCACAAAAGCGCCCTGGGCCTCAGAGACTTTGCCCACTTCCAGATCGCCTGCAAACACGGCGGGGGCTACCACAATCGCGGGCAGCACGAAGGGACTAAATTCGTAGGCGTTGGTCAAAACATTGAGATTGAGTTCCCAGATAATCAGCCGCCTAAAGTTTTCAAAGGCTGCCATAAAGCGGTTGTTGACCTGGCTCGCCTCCTGCGCTTCGCCCCGATAAAAGGCGATCGCCTCGGCATTTTCGCGAATGCGCACCAGGCTAAAGCGAAAGTTGGCCTCCCGCTTGAGTTGCTCAAAGTTGAGCCGCACCAGGGGCTGACCAAAAATAAATACTGTGACCAGGGTGCCTACCACGGCGTAAAGCACCAGAAACCCCACTAAAGACTTAGAAATGCCCCACAGCACGCTGCTAAAGGCGATCACCTGAAGCACCGAGCTGACCACTACCAGCAGCAGCGCTAGGGACTGCTGAGTAAAATTTTTGACGTCTTCGGCGATGCGCTGGTCGGGGTTGTCGATGTCGGGCTGAAACTGCTGAATGTTGTAAAAGGCTCGATCGCGGAAGTAGTCATCCACAAACCGCCCGGTCAGCCAGCGCCGCCACTCTAGGCCCAGGCGTTTTTGCAGGTAGTCATAGCCCGCCAGCAGCGGCGCGTAGGCCACCAGCACGCCGATAAATACCAGCACCGTTTCCCAAAAACGGGCTTCATCCCGGGCAGAAAGAGCCGAGATCAGCACGCCACGCTTGTTGTTGAGCACGACGCTGAGGCCGGTATAGCCCAGCAGAAACACCGCGATCAGCAGCAGCAAACCTCTGGCTTTCCACTTTTCGTTGCCAAACCAGTAGGACTTAGCGATCGCCCAAAACCGTCTAAACCCCGTCAGGTTGAATCGTTTCATGCCGTAGCCGTGTCTCCGCCGTGCAAAGGGTGCTGGGGAGATCTTACAAAAGTTAATCCTTTTGTGCCGGACTGAGCCTTACAAAGAAACGGAGATCCCATTTTTAGGCTGTTCCCATGTCGGTTATCTACGAAGTTGAGCACGTTACCAGCTACCGCTACGCCAAGCCGGTTACCTTTGGGCCCCATCGAGCGATGTTCTTACCTCGGGGCTACTACAGCGGCCGCCTGCTGAGCTACACCCTAGACATCAACGTGCCGACCGACGTGCACTGGGTGAGCGATACCCTGTCGAATAATGTGGCGGTCATTAATGTCAAAGAACCGGCGAAGGAACTCACCGTCACCTGTCAATTTCGAGGGCAGCACTTTGGCACCCGCAGCATCCAAGACTTTCCCCTCGACCCCAGGGCCAGTGAGGTGCCGGTGCAGTACACCCCTGATGAATGGACCGATCTGGCGGTCTATCTGCGGCCCCATGCCGAAGATCCTGACGGTTCGGTGGCGGCCTGGGCAAAGAGCGTAGTCGGCGAGATGGACGTCACGAGCGACGTGCTAGAACGGATTATGAACACCATTCGCGATACCTTTACCTATCGCAGCCGGGAAGAAGAAGGCACCCAGCCCCCAGGCGAAACCCTGCGAACGAAGTCGGGCACCTGCCGCGACTACGCCTGGTTAATGATGGAAACCCTGCGGCGGCTGGGGTTTGCCTGCCGCTTTGTCTCAGGCTACCTGTACGACTCGGCCCTCGACGGTGGCGACGTGGGCATGACGGGCTCGGGAGCAACCCACGCCTGGCTTCAGGTCTACCTGCCAGGGGCCGGCTGGCTGGTGTACGACCCCACCAACCGAATTACCGAAGGATTCGACCTGATTGCGGTGGCGATCGCCCGCCATCCCGGTCAGGCGATTCCTCTCCAGGGCTCGTGGTTTGGCGATGCCGATGACTACCTAGGGATGGAGGTTTCGGTAGACGTGCGCAAGCTAGGCAGCCTGCCCGAATTTGGCTAGGGGCTAGACTGCACCCCGTCACGCAAGCCCTGAACCAAGACCGCTAGCGCCCCAGCCGATTGGGGATGTCGGCGCAGCCGCCGGGCACTGTAGCACGGGTGCCTTCGCCGCCCCAGGCGCAAACGTAGCGGCGCTGCTCTTCGGACAATCGGTAGACGCCGCTCAGATTGGTTCCCTCAACGACGGTGCCAGTGTTGGCTCCGGTGGTGTAGTCGGGCACGCCAGTGCGGGTGCGGGGGGTGGCCGTGTCTAGCGGGCCATAGAACAGCCGCGCCTCCATGAGGTCGGCTCCGGCAAGGTTAGCCTGATACAAGATCGTTCTAGCAAAGTTAGTTCTAACTAGATCGGCGCGACGCAGATCGGCGCGAATTAGGTTGGCTTCGCTGAGGTCGGCCCAGCGGAGGTCAGTGCCCGATATGTTAACGGCGGCCAGCATTGCGCCTAGGTCGATGACGCGGGTGCCGTAGAGCCGGTCTTCTTCGTAGCCGCCTCGTCCATCTAAAATGGCGCGGCCTAGACGATTGTCGCGACGCAGGGGAGTCAGCAGCTTAGAGCGGGACAAAAAGCGAATTACCTTGGCCTTGCCGCCGGCATCGACGCTGCCCAGAATAGCGGCGGTGCGGGCTTCGGCAATAATGCGCTCCTGGGGCCAGTCTTCCAGCAGCCCTTCGTCATCTAGAACCAGTTCTGATATGCCCTGGAAAAAAGCGTCGATGGTTTGCTGCTGAGTAATCAGGTTTTGCTGTCGGGTTAGATCACGGGAAATGACGTACTGTCGCCAGGCCACAAACAAAGCCAAAAAGGCGATAAAAATTTGCCCGATCGCCCCCATAAAATCGCCGAGAGCCCCGAGGATATCCCACCGCAGGGTCAGACCCCAGGTCAAAATAGCGCGGTTGACGCCGGTGATGGTCATTAGCCCTACGATCCCTGTCAGTATCCCAGGAATAGCAATCAGCAATGACTGCTGCCGGGGCGTTAGTTCCCCCAGCACTTCCTTAAAAAAGGGCCACATGAGCCGAACAGAGACCACCGTTGCCACCAGCGACCCGGCTAGGGTTAGCCAAAAACTGCCGGTTACCAACCCCAGCCCAATTACGGCCACCGACACGATAGTAACGGCGCTGGCCGACGATACCGCCGGGTCAACTAAAGCAGGGCCAGCATTGGCGGGGTTGGAGGGATCAAGATCGATCCGCTGCGTCGGCGCGTCAGATAAACCATCGGCTGAATCGTCACCGTCTAGCGGGGCGGAGTGCTGAGTAGCTAGGGTACCGATCGCGCTGGTGTCGTGGTCTCTCTGTTCTAAACCGTCGTTGGGGGCTGGGGAACTGGAGTTAGGGATACTCTCTATACTTTGTGGTGGGTTTGGAGTCGACGGGGGCTGAGCGGGATTAGAGGTCGGTGGCATGACGCAGGGCGGCTAGCAAGAACGGACTGGCAATAGATGAAACCCCTGTGGGCAAGGCAGCCCGGAGCGAATGATCTGGCTTTATTTAAGCACCTTAGCTCTGGAACCACAGCCTTGGAACGTCATCTAGTGGTGCGCGCTGGCCCCTGCTTTGCTCTCGGGGCTGCTCTTTGGTCTGCCCTAAAGATAGCCGCAGCTAGTCGCCCCAGCTCATCAACGGTAGACTAATGGGGGTTTTTGTGCGCCTTTAGGGCGGTTTATGGAGATTAGGAACAGCGGCACTATGATTACTGGTTTGATTCTGCTGGCCGCGATCGCAATTCTAGTCTGGGGCTATCGTCGCGCCCAACCCTACGGCAGTGTAGGCATTCTAGCCTGGCTTCAGTCAGTAGTGCTGATGGGGCCGTGGCTGCTGTTCTTTGGGCTGTTTACCCTGGGCGTGTACATCAATCTAGCGGGAGTGCTGCTGCTGGTGCTGGGGTCTACGGGGCTGTATGTCTATCTGGGCAGTCGGCTCCGCGCCCTGGGTCAGGACATGCTCTCAACTCAGCGCCCTGCAGTGGCGGTAGAGTCTGCCCCAGAGAAAGGCGGAGCCTTGGAAAAAAACGACCAGCCGACCCCTGCCCCCGGTAAAGCTGAGGCCGAAGCCGAAGCCGAAGCAATCCCGATTCCGGCTGAAGACCTCAACCAGATTGAGGGTATTTTTGGCCTCGACACCTACTTTCGGACCGAGACGATCCCCTACGACCAGGGAGCGATTTTTCGCGGCAATCTGCGGGGTGAACCGGCTGCTACCCAGGCCCAGCTAGCCGCTCGGCTAGCCGAGCGCACGGGCGATCGCTACCGCCTCTTTCTGGTCGAAAATCTAGAGCAAAAGCCGACCGTTGTTGTGC
>JBARUP010000589.1:0-2366 GCA_049645805.1 Nodosilinea sp. | reverse complement strand
GTGCTGGGGCAGGTGTCTGTGGGGCAGGCCGTACAGGGCTACGAGGTTTACCGCCAGGTAGAACCCTCGGCCCGTAAGCTGCTACAGGCCTGGAACTGGGCCCAGTGGTTGTTTAACCCGGCGGTGGCAGCGGCCCGCACCCTAAGCGAGCCGACCAATAGCGTTGCGAATCAGCAGCTGCTGGGCAACCTCAACGCTCTGCTGCGGGAGGCTACTCTGCGCAACCTCTACCGCCAGTCGGTGGCCCTCTACAGCGGCGAACTGCCCGATATGCCCGGCCAGGTGCCGTTGCCTACGGCCCAGACCCAGACGCTGCGGGAGATTTTAGACCAGGCAGAGTCGGTAGAGACGGTAGCCGAAAAGCCGGTCAATATTCTGCTGGTGGGCCGTACCGGAGCGGGCAAAAGCAGCGTGATCAACACGCTCTTTGACAGCGATCGCGCCGCCGTAGACGTGCTGCCCAGCACCGACACCCTCACCACCTACCGCTGGCGGGGCGAGGGCAGCGACCTCACCCTGTGGGATTCGCCGGGGTACGAGCAGGTAAACCGGGCCGACTACCGCGACCAGCTGCTTGACTGCGCCCACCAGGCTGACCTGCTGCTGCTGATTACGCCAGCCCTCGACCCGGCCCTGCAAATGGATGCCGACCTGCTGCGCGACATGGAGCAAGAGGTGCCTGACCTGCCCACGGTGATTGCCCTAACTCAGGTCGATCGGCTGCGGCCCCTGCGGGAGTGGCAGCCTCCCTACGACTGGCAAGCAGGCGATCGACCCAAGGAAATTTCGATTCGTGAGGCTACCCGCTATCGCCAAGAGCAGATGGGGAACCTGTGCAGCCGCATTCTCCCTCTGGTGACTCTCGACAGCGATACCCAGCGCTCGGCCTGGAACGCCGATGCCCTAGCCAGCGCTCTGGTAGAGCTGATAGACCCGGCTAAGGAACTCCGGCTGGCCCGGTTTTTGCGCGATCGCGAGACCAAGGTCAACGCTGCCGCCCGGCTCATCGATCGCTACAGTCTGCAAATGAGCACTACCCAGGGGGTTACCGCCTTTCTGAAGAGCCCGGTGCTGCAATTTTTGGCTACCCTCACCACCGGCAGCCCATCGCTGGCCTACCTGCTGGCCGAGCAAATTCCGGTAGAGCAGCTGCCCGTGGTGTTGGGCAAGCTCCAGCTCGCCTACGACTTGTTCAAGGTGGTCGGCCCTGACGCCGCCCGTCTTGATCTGCTGACTCTCTGGCCGCTGCTGCTGGACGACAACAACCCGCCCAACCGCGCCGCCTGGGCCTTTGGCCACGCTCTGGTGGAGTACTGGAGTCAGGGGCTTTCCATCGACGCGACCCGTCAGCGGGTGAGCCACTATTTAGAACAGTACGACCGCTGAAAAATGACGATGCCGACGCGATCGATGTGCGCCTTTAGCTGTGGTTCTGCTAGGGTTTCGTAGTGGACTACATCAAAAAAGTAGGGCAGCGGCTTGTCTTCATTGAGGCCGTCGGCCAGAGCCGCAATGATGCGGTAGGAAATGCGATCGCCTTTGACCACCAAATCTACATCTGACCCTGTTTTGTAGCTGCCCTTAGCTCGCGAGCCAAACAGCAAAACCTCAGCAACGTTGTCGAATGACTCAATCGCATCGTGGATGTGCTGTAGGTCGCTGTCGAGCAATCCGTAGGGCATTAGAGGGCCTCCAGCCTGGCTTTAGACGAAGTGTAGACGGCGTCTAGCAGCGGAAAGTAGTCGCGGCGAATTCTGGTTTCAACGGCGATCGCGGTGCTCTCATTGTAGGTCTCTTTAGCGCTTCTCCCAATGGTCCTTCATGCGCTGGATTCGCTCTAGCAGAGTCTCATTCGACATGCGCGAGGTGAGCCGCTCCACCAGCAGCGGAAAGGCCAGCGGCGAAGGGCGCTTGGTGTCTTTCCACACCACCGATCGCCGATCGAGACGCTTTAGGGTTTGGGTCAGGCGATGGGTTTCGAGCTGGTCTTGCAGCACTTCCCGCTCGGCCTGCTTTAGCAACAAATTATCGGGCTCGTACTTGGTGAATACGTCGTAGAGCAGCGACGTGCTGACCTGAAGCTGGCTAGAGGTTTTGCGCGAGCCTGGATAGCCCTTGAATACCAGCCCCGCCACCTGGGCCACGCCGCGAAACTTACGCTGGGTCAGCTCCGAGATGTTGAGGCTGGCGCGAATGTCTTCCTCCAGGTTCTCCAGGCTAAAGAAGTCGCTAGAGAACAGCTCCTGGTAGGGGTAGCCCTTGGGGCCAAGAATTTCGAAGCCGTAGTCGTTAACCGAAACGGTGAAGGTTGCCGTCTTTTGCTTAGCGAAGCGGTAGCCCCAGAGAAATCCCAGTCCCTCGTGGAC
>JBARUP010000588.1:0-1635 GCA_049645805.1 Nodosilinea sp. | reverse complement strand
CTCCTAAGTAGGAAGACCCAATCAAATATAAGACCGTGTAGGTTGCGGTTGAAGAACGAAACCCAACGCCCGCATGGGTTACGCTATCGCTAACCCATCCTACATTTGAATTAGCCCAGCTACTTAGGAGGTAACCTGCAACCGCAAGGATTACCGGATTTGGGATGTCGAAGCGCTCTATGGCGCAGCCTCCCCAGAGAAAATAGCGCAGACGGGGACGATGACCGCAGCGCTGCTTGAGTAGCGTGCGTATTTAGAGGGCTAGTGCTAATGCGCTGATGCGATCGCTGGGCATCAGATTTGCAATACTTTAGTAATACTCTTGTTGCTAAAGTTCTGTTGCTTGCACCTTCTATGACCGCCGCCAACCCCCTGCTTACCCTCGACTATTTGCCAGCCCTGGAGTCTTTAGGAGACGACTACTACGACATCGTCGCCGCCGCCGAATTTTCCAAACACGTTCTGCGATTTCGCAACGACGAGCTAGTGCAGCGGCTCGGCCTCGATCCGGCTGCTGTAAGTGATGATCACTTTGCCGAAGCATTTGGCAAGTTTCAGGGGCGAGAGCCGTTTCTAGCTCTGCGCTACCACGGCTACCAATTTGGCGAATATAACCCCTTCTTGGGCGACGGGCGCGGCTTTCTCTACGGCCAGGTGCAGGGTACCGACGGCAGACTCTACGACCTTGGCACCAAAGGCTCTGGCACCACGCCCTACTCTCGCGGCGGCGACGGCATGCTAACGCTCAAGGGCGGGGTGCGAGAGGTGCTGGCGTCTGAGGCGCTTCACGCGCTGGGGGTAAATACCTCCCGCGCCTTTAGCCTGGTCGAGACGGGCGAGGCGCTGTGGCGGGGCGACGAGCCTTCCCCCACGCGATCGTCGGTGCTGGTGCGGTTTAGCCAGTCGCATATTCGCTTTGGCACCTTTGAGCGGCTGGAGTACCACAATCGCCCCGACCTAATCGCCAAGCTGCTGGAGCACGTCATCGATATTTATTACCCTGAGGCGCGGCTGTTTACCGACGCCCAGGAGCGATACCTGCATTTTTATGAGGAGCTGTGCGATCGCGTCGCTGCCCTAGCCGCCCAGTGGATGTCCGTCGGCTTTTGTCACGCCGTACTCAACACCGACAACATGTCGATTACTGGCGAAAGCTTTGACTACGGCCCCTACGCCTTTATTGATCGCTACGACCCTCGCTTTACTGCCGCCTATTTTGACTACGGCGGGCGCTACAGCTATGCCAACCAGCCGATCATTTGTCAGATGAACCTGAAAGCGCTGCAAAAACCTCTCAAGTTGGTTATGCCCACTGCTGGCCTAGAGGCACCGCTAGCCTCCTTCAAAGACCGCTACGACGCCTGCTATCAGAAACGCATGCTCTGCAAGCTCGGCATGGCGTCTCTCGATAACGCGTCGGCAACCCTGCTGATTGACCAAACTCTTGAGCTGCTCAGTGCGGTAAACGTGGGCTACCACGACTTCTTTTCAGCCCTTACCCAGCAGTTTTCTGCCGCCTGGCGTGACGACGTCAGCCATATTTTTGGGGCCGCTCTGCCCGCCTCAGATCCCGCTGCTGCCGCTCAGCTTAAGAACTGGCGGCAGACCTATCACCGCTGCCTGCAGAGCCTGAAG
>JBARUP010000587.1:0-16396 GCA_049645805.1 Nodosilinea sp. | reverse complement strand
TTCAAAAACCCGGCAGCCACAAAATCATCGTTACCGTCGAGGTCAACCAGATAGGCTATGACATGCAGGTGCCCGCCTGTCAGCTTGCCCTGCTGCCTCCGTTGGGCGAAGTGGTTCAGCTTTTTAGTCATCTCTACTTTCGCGAAGACCAGGCAGTACTCTTTGGCTTTGGCCAGCGCCAAGAGCGCGACCTCTTTCGGCTGCTGATTAGCGTCAGCGGCATCGGCCCCCAGATGGCCCTGGCTCTAATTGACACCCTAGGTGAGGCTGAGCTCACCCAGGCGGTAGTTACCGGCAACACGCGACTGCTGTCCCGTACACCGGGAGTCGGTAGCAAAACCGCAGAGCGTCTAGTACTAGAGCTAAAGACTAAGCTGCAAGACTGGCAAACGCAGTCAGGAATTGGGCTAGTACCTGCTGCTGGGCCAGTACCAAACCTATACGAAGAGGTAGAAGTCACCCTCACGGCGCTGGGGTATAGCCAGAGCGAAATTCTCAAGGCGCTCCAGGCGGTGGGGCAGAAAACGACGCTGCAAAAAACAGCTGATCCTGAAAACTGGGTACGCGAAGCGATCGCCTGGCTGAGTCAGTGATGCGTAGCAGAATAGCGCCCTCGATCTCGCCGACTGTCTGTGTAGCAGCTTAGTCAATTGGGCGCTTGACATCGATTCGTCCTGCCCAATGGGTCAAGAGGCATGGCAAGCCCTATGCTATAGTGAAAAATCCTGGTCAAAATTATCCTTTTATAGAACTCGTCTGTCCCATGACTCTGTTGCAAGCGCGCAAGCAGGAACTTATCTCCGACTATCAGGTGCATGAAACTGACACAGGCTCTGTCGATGTGCAAATCGCCATGCTCACCGATCGCATCAATCAGCTCAGTGCTCACCTGCAGAAGAACAAAAAAGACTACTCATCGCGCCGTGGCTTACTTAAGATGATTGGCCACCGCAAGCGTCTGATGGCCTACCTCCAAAAGCAAGATTTAGAGCGCTACCGAGCACTGATTCAAAAGCTAGGTATTCGCGGCTAAGTCACTCTTCGCAAGGTTTACGGCGTTGCTTGTTGTCATCATGTAGCCCTATGCCCTCAGAGTCATCCCGCGAGCGTTTGCCCTTTGAGCCTGGTAGCAAAGGGGCTGATAAGAAGGCCAAAGAAACTAAGAAGGTGCCCAAAGCCCCTAGCCAGACTAAGCGCGTAGCCAGGTCGTCTACAGCTGCCAAAAAAGCCGCCGCCGCTAAAACTGCTCAGGGGTCAAATACTATTCCAAAAGAAGTCAGCGATCGCATGCTGCGGCGCATGCTGGCCTTTTCTGGTATCCCTACGGCTTTGGGTGTCCTAACCTTCTTCATTAGCTATTACCTAGTTGTCAACCGGGTAGTAGAGCTGCCGTCTTACTTTGTCCTGCTCATCACCCTGGCCTGTTTCGGATTGGGGGTCGTGGGCTTGACCTATGGCGTACTCTCGGCTTCGTGGGACGAGGGCCGTTCTGGAAACCGGCTGGGGCTAGACGAGTTTAAGGTCAATTTTGGTCGAGTGACCAGCGCTTGGGGAGCCAATTCAGAGCGTTAGGGCCGATTCTTGACCCTGGTTTGTCTGTAAGGTGAAAGGGCATTGCCAGGCTGTAGTAGCCGCTTAGGCCTGCGCTTGCAAAGGCTTTCTTTTCTATAGCTTCACGAGGCTATGGATTCTCCTTGGGAGAAGAGGAGTCGATAATCTGCTCAATTTGCCGTTCCATCGCTCTCAGTATCTGCATTAGATCGTTCAGGGTGCGAGTTGAAGGGGCCTCAATAGTGAGTGTTTGCTGGGCCTGGTGACGAATAGCGCTAATCCGCTTTTGCAGAGTATGAGCTACATCTAGGGCCTCTTCCCCTAGCTGACGGATCTGCTGCTGCTCGTAGAATTTAAGTGCCGCCCCCCGCAATACCTGAAGTGTCGCTTCTTCACCGTAGGTGCCCGCCATTAGACGCAGGCGCAAAAGTACGCGATCGCCCTTGTGAAGTCTTTCAATGTCAGCCTGTTTGAGCTGTGTAGTCGGCAAAAGCGGTAGATGAGTGAGGCGCTTGAGTTCGTTAATAATGCTTTGAATTTGCTCACAGCTAAGGTTGGTAAGAGCGGCCTGAACAACACCGTCTTTGCTCCAGAGCACGCGTCCCTGATTAGAGCTTTGCTCTAGGTAAAGACGCCCAATACCTTCAGTGAGCACCTGGTTGAGCAGCGCCTGGGTAAGCTGAGGCGGCTGTAGCTGGTGGAGTTGATCTAGGGATATCTCGCTGAGGACAGGGTCTATATCGAGGGCCAACGGTTGCGCGACTAGAGCGCTTGGAGAAGTAGCCGCAGGGCGAAGAGACGTGAGCGTCTCAGCAGGTCGATTGACGGGACTGTTGTCGATGGGAATGCTATCAGGACTATCGACGACCAGGGTTAATAGCTCAGTGCTGGGCACCGGAGTCTCTTCGGACTGGGGTGAATTAGGAGGATTTGAAGGTCGTGGTTTGGTACGAGCAGCATGGCTCAGATACTGCGAGAGCATCTTGCGCTGCCAGTCAGACGCAATGGACCACGATACTACCGAGCAGTGAATGAAGGAAACCTGCTTGCGAGCATAGTCAATAGCAGCGGTATCGGCAGGATTCACCATACCCAAGTGCAAACAGCTAGACTCTACAGAGAGAGGTATGATCTCGTGGTAAAGACAGGCCTCAAAGGGCAAAATACTGTCGATGAGCGACAGCATTTGGGCAATGTTGAGACGACTATCAATGGCCTCGCTGCCGCTAGCTACGTCTAGGGCAGAGAGGTCGTTGGGCAGCACAGGGGTGTTTGGCTTCGGCATGGGCCTAGCGATTAACGATCAGGATTCTCTTATGCTAGGTGTCGGCAGCGGCATAGCAGCCGTTTCTTAAGGCCAACCCTCTAATCTTTATGGTGACTTTGTTCTGCATTAAGGAGAGGACAAAGTTGTTGCAACTCTCTCTTGGTGGAAACAGCCTCCGAAAGTCTAGACCCACGGGCGGTGTCCCCATCCGGAGCTAGAAAGCCCTGTGCCTCCCCAAAAATCCGTTCCTCAATTATTGTGCCCAAAAGCATCTTGATCTAAAGGATGCCCCCTGGCTGGAGGACGAGTATTGACTCATACTACCCGTGCAGTTGCCCCAAAATCAGCCCGAACCCTGATCAGGTATGACAGAGGCTGAGCTGATCAGGGGTTACAGCTCAGCAACTCGCTTCTGCTCAACTGTCGTTTCAGTCAGCAGTCACAGAGGTAGTTTCTGCCGAAACGGCCTTTGCGTTCAGCCCAGGTGACGTTTGGAAGAGCTGTTCGTCTTCAGTCTGAGCCTGCCCCTGGCGCTGATGACGTGCTAGGGGCAGGCTCAGAGACTAGTGTCGAGGGTGCCTCTTCAAGGGGAGTACCCTCAGCAGCGTCTGCGGCCGTCAAAGGTGCAGAACTGTCAGCCGGATCTGGGGCTTCAGGCTCAGGAGCCTCAGAGGCAGGCACGGTTTCGGGGTCGTCAGCGGGCGGAGCCAAGTCTGAAATGGCTAGGGGAGCCGCCTGCGGTTCGGCAGCCGCTGCCTCGGTAGCGTAGGTAACGCCGTCAGGAGTAGTTTCAGGAACGGCTGCGGATTCAGCCTCGGATGCCGGGTTACTCTGGCTACCTTCGCGTACCTCGCTCCAGGTTGGAGCGTCAGCGCCATCTGCCGCTTCTGAATCTGTCGAGGTTTCGGCAGGCTCTACAGCGGGTTTGGCGGAGTCTAGAGAAGCGGGCTCAACAGCTACAGGCAAGTTGGGCTCTTCCACCTCAAGCACGGCACCAGACTGATTCTGATTAAGCTGGTCGTCATCGACGCTGAGCTTAAAGAGCGCCCTAGTCCAAGGGGCTGGGTGAGAATTTAACTCGCCTGCGTCATCATCGCTAGCAGACGACACTTTTTTCACAGCGGACTGCCACAGAGTTCCTAGCCCACCGTCGCGCAGAGCGGAGCTCGATGCCGCCAAGAGATATGCACCCTCGGCTTTTGATGCCTCTGACTGGCTAACTAGGGCTGAATCGGTCGGCTCGACTTGAGCGACGGGGTCTTTAGGAGACGTCCACATCCGCAGAAAGTCATCCACAGATTCCTGGACGTCAGCCTGGGCAACTAGGGCTTCAGAGGCTGGCTGAGGGCTAGGCGTTAGAGTCCAGTTCTGCGCCTGAAGCTGCGGGTTTTGGCTCTCGTAGACGGCGATCGCCTGCGCTACAGCTCTGGCTCGTCGCTGCTGATCGCGGCGAATGCTAGGCTCAGTATTGCCTAAACCAGGGGCGTTCCAGCGTCCAGTGTTAGGGTTGATGTAGGCGCGGGTACGGGCTACTAATATCGCCTCAGGCCCTTCAAAACCATTGGCTTTGGCCTCGGCCAGTCGCTCGATATAGCCCACTCGACCAATAGCCGCCAGGGGAGACTGGTTAGCTAAGTCTAAGCCGTTCAGAGTTTCTGCCAAAGTCAGGTTGAGACCGTACTTAAGGGCCCGTTGCCGCAGCACGTCTCCCTGATTTTGCAGACGGGCCAGCTGCTTCTGATCGGCTTCTTCGGGAGTGTTGGCCCCGTGCTGATAAGAAAAGGTGCCCATATTCCAGACTCGGTTGCCGGGATCGGTATGTCCAAAGTAGGCAGGATTGATGGATCCATCTGGAGTACGTGTGCCTTCAGCACTGCCTACAGCACGGGCTACTAGCGAGTCGGAGCGGCCCTCAAACAGCCCTAGCAGCGGATTTGCCGGAGGTTTAGAGGCCTCTAGCTTGGCCTGAGCCAGAGCGACTACGGCCGCTGAAGGCTCAACCTCAAAATCTAGAGCCAGACTTTCGGATTCTAGCTTTGCCTCTGCTGGGGGAACAGACTTGGGCTCGGCAGGAGCAGCGGCAACCAGGATCACATTCGCTGAGGCGGGCGGGGCCGGCGGCAGAAGGGCTGTAGCAGAGGTACTTTCGCTGAGGGCTACCGCCACCGCCCGCCGATAGACGCCAGCGGGCAGCTGCTGGGGCGAGTGATAGCGCATGGGGGGGTTGGCAGCGCGGCTGGGAATAGGCAAAGGCTGACTAGCGGGGTCGAGGGCAGCAGTACTGTCGACGACTTCCGGGGCAGCCGCCGCCGCCCGCTGGGGCTGCGGCAGATCAAAACTAAGGATGCCATCGTCGGCGTGGGCTACTGAGGGGCTAAGGATTGCCAGTAGAGAGCTGGCCGCTACCAGACTGGGGTGGAACTTCATAGGGCAACTGGCGGAGAGCAGGGGTAAAGGCGGAGGGAACAGAGGCTGACGATGGCTATGGGGCTGAGACGAAGCAAAGCCTTTAGCGCAAGGTTTGCGAAGCTAAAGACGGCGGGCGGGAAGAGGGCGATTGAGAGACTGCTCCAGAACGCGATCGGAGGGTTCAACGATGGCCCAGGCTCCATCGGGCTGGCGGCGGAGGGTAGCAAAGTGAATCTGCTGCCCGCGCCCCATTACCTCACCCGCCTGAATCAGGCCCAGTCGGGGTTGTCTCACTCCGCAATATCGAAACAAGTAGGCCGGTACATCGGGAGTAGAGAAATAGATGCAGTGGAAGCCCTTAGACGCCAGCTCGATTTGTCCACCAAAGGGAGCCCTGAGCCGGGTACCTCGCAGCCGCACTGAGATGTCGCCCAGACTACCAGTGACTAGCTGACCGGCAACGCGATCGCCCGACTCGATCGCCCAGGACTGCTTCAGCACAATCTGTCGCGGCGTCACCGAGGCTAGGTTGCGACAGCTGCTGAGACTGGCCAACAGCAGGCCAGCACTCAGGTTAAGCATCAGTCGCACTAGCGTACTCAGCAAGCACCATCGGTGCTGCTTGATCGTCGAGCTGTGCAGCGATCGCCCCAAGCCAAAAGTACTCACTACAGCTAGTCCACTACTGAAAACGAAAGCGATAGCCAGCGTATTCATCGTTCTCGTACAAAATCACGAGCTGAACAGTGGGATCCCAAGCCATCGGGTACGCCTCTCGTTCAGAGGTCACCCCTGATCGGACCTGCAGCTGGGGAAGACTACAGTAGGGCTCGGCCACAATCTTGCGAACGTTTTCCTTGGGGTCGCGCTCGGGTAAGACCAGAAGCTTAGCTAGCTGTTCACGACTGAGTTGGGCACTGCTTTGCACAATTTTTTGGCATCCGGGGGACGCTTGCGGAGGGGTCGCCGACAGCCAGCGTCCCAGGCCCTGATCGTCAACAACCAGTAGACCAATGGCTAACATAAGCCCTCCGGCAATGAACGGCTTGGCGCTGGCTAGGGTCACGCCACCGCCAGACTGATGCATCGAAACCATAACTTGCCTCCTTAAACATCAAAGAACGGTTTTACGTGCGTGAGCCCTTAGATCTGGCCGCCGACAATCAGCCCAACAACGAGCAGAGCTACCCGTAGCGCAGGTCCAAAAGTCAGCTTTGGGGAGAGAGTCGCACGGTATAGAGCGTAGGCTGTGACGGCGGTCATGGCGGCAACCGCCAGTGACCACAGGGCTGGAAAAACCCCGAGCAGCAGATTTAGAGCCACCCGACTAATGACCCCACCGCCAAACCAGAGCACGCTGTCGGTCAGCGACAGAGATGTGCTTTGACTAATCTGGCTGAAAGCGAAGGGCTGCGAGTCGAAGGCATGCTGAGCGCTTCGCGATCGAACTCTGAGCCTCAGCCCTCGAACCAGGTTCAAGGTTGCCCCCCTAGCCGTGCGGCCTAGCTGAACTATCAGATGTGAGGGCTCTTGGCCAAGAGCCCTCACATCTCTCGCCAGAGAACTCCAGACACCTCGTATCTGAGGGGACGATGCGCCGTAGCGACTGCGTATATGGTGAGCAAGCTGATTAGCTTCACCAGAAGACCTAGGCCGAGCGGCCTCAGCGGCTGGGTTTGGCGTAACCGTGCGATAGGCCAGTACGATATTGCCCCATCTATCGACCTCGGCGGCGGCGGTAACCGCTCGCTGGGCATTTAGGGAGGGAGGAGCGATCGGCTGCCCCTGATGATTGAGAATGGGGTAGACCTGGGCCAGATGAGCATGAACCGCCTGCATGTCTATAATCGCCTGCTCTTGCTCTGCCGATATTTGGTTAATTTTGTAGGCGATCGCATTCAGCTGTTTAATACAGCCGTCAACAGATGCGGCCGAATCAGGAGTGGAGAGGTGGTTCGGCCCTCCTACCGGCTCAGCCCGTCGCTGTAGCGTGTCGACGGCGGCCGAAAAGTTTGCTCGAGGTCGCCTCCCTCCCGATGCAGAACTGGCCTCGACCGGAGATGGCCCACCATCCCAGTCCACCTGCACGTCGCCCTCGTTCTGGCTGAGGGCGTTAACCCTATGAATAAGTTTGGTCTGAATATTCTGCAGATCCATTGCGCCGTACCTTAGAAGGAGAGCCCGCTCGACATCAACCGCAGCCCTGAGCCTGGAAGAACCAGACATTCAGCCAACTCCAGACTTTCCAGAGAGGCGCTTGGGCCTTGATAATACAAATGTACCATAGACGGCGCAGTATATACTACCGGCGTACTAACTTGTTTGCAGCGCTTCGCCTAAGCGCGTTACAAGCTCTTGCCCAGCAGGGCTGCCAGTAGAGCTAGCCAGATCTAGGTTCGTCAAGATAGGTCAGTCCCTGGTTTGCCAAAGCGCAGCTGGTTCACTTAGCAAAGGTAAATTGGTCTAGGAATGTAAAAATTATCCGCAGAAAGTCTAGAACCCTAAAAAGACTCTGTAAGTTGATGTCAGCTCTTTAGTCATTGTTTCTTAGAGCGCTGAAGTACGTCCTTACTATGGTGACGGTGCCGCTAAAGTCCTTTCGCCAGTCAAGATTCAGCGACGACTATAGGAAAAACGCTTCTGCCTAAGCTTTAGCTAGTTGCAGATGCAACGTCCTGAGATTGACCAATCCGCAGGAAGTGGGCACACTGCATCTGCTGTCTGCGTCCGCACTTATTAGCGAGTTGTAGCCATGGTTAAGGCACACCACAAAGCCCAGCGGCTTTCTCTTCCGGCAGCGCCAGTCCGCTCTAGCTACAGTCCTCAGGCTGGACCTAGAGCAGGGCAGACAGGGCAGAAAAAGTCCTGTCCCTACCACATCGTAATGGCCTGCTTCCTCGGTGGGCAGGTAGTAATGCGCATCCTGCGGTGCGGGGTAAATCGTCAGCGCACCCTTGAGCAGATGGTGGCAGCAGGACCACTAACTTTGACCCCAGTACTGTTGACGAACGTTTTTGCCGGCATGATCTTCACCATTCAAACCGCCCGTGAGCTAGAGCGATTTGGTGCTATTCACGCTCTGGGGGGAGCCTTTGCCATGGCCTTTTGCCGTGAGCTAGCGCCTATTCTCACGGCGGCTATTATGGCTGGTCAGGTAGGTACCGCCTACGCTGCCGAAATTGGCTGTATGAAGGTAACCGACCAAATCGATGCTCTTAAGGTGTTGCGTACTGACCCGATAGACTACCTTGTGGTACCCCGAGTCGTAGCCTGCTGCGTTATGTTGCCTGTCCTTACAGTGCTGGGGCTGGTGGTAGGCATTGCTGGTGGAGCAGGCGTGGCACTGTTCTTCTACGATATGCCTCTAGATCAGTTTCTCGACTCGGTGCGATCGCTGATGGTGCTCAACGACCTCCTTGCCGTTATGGTTAAGTCGGTTTTGTTTGGGGCGATCGTGGCGCTGGCTGGCTGCACCTGGGGCTTGACGACCACCTGTAGCCGCTCCGTTGGCCGTGCGGCCACCTCAGCAGTGGTGACGACCTGGGTTAGTCTGTTTGTGGTTGATTTCTTGCTGTCGCTAGTTCTGTTTGGTGAGGCAGGAGTATCGCTGCATTGACTACAAAACACAACGCGTGCGAATGACCTATCTGATTTTTTGGCTGCCTGGATTTGGCACGCTGTGGGCAGGGCTGAAGCTTTTTGATGACGAAGTGCTGCTGATCGTGTCTCTCTTAGTTGGCTCAGTGCTGGTGCTGGCAGGCCTGCTCACTTCCCCTGCAAAGCTACAGGTGGGCATCGAAGTTCTTTTGGTTGTAACACTGTTCCATACGTGTATGGAGTGTATTAAACGGGGCAGTCGCTCTTAGCCTCTAACCTTTGCTTGGTCAAACACCGGTCTTAATCGTCCTGTCGTTCTACCATAATCACGTTTTCGGTCACCTGCTCAAAGGTGTCGTCGTGGCTGATGACAAACAGCTGCTGAAAGGTCTTGATTCGGCTGATGGCCTCTGCTAGGCCCTGTCGCCGGGGGCGATCCATGTTGGTTGTCGGTTCGTCAAAGAAGGCAATATCCACATCGGCTAGCACTTTAAGAAGAGCAAGACGCACCGCTAGAGCCGCGCACATCTGCTCTCCCCCCGACAGGTTGACGAAGCGTCGCTGATTAGGGCCATCCTGCACCAAGATTTCGTAGTCTCGACTCCACTCCAGCGCCACGTTGGGGCGGTTGAGCAGCTCTCGAAACAGCCGATCGGCCTGCTGAGAAACGCTGCGCACGTACTGTTCAGTAATACGCGGACCGGCTTCGTTGTAGGCCTTGCGGGCAAAGGTGATGAACCGCTTGGCCTGCTCGCGGCTTTGGAGCTGGTGCCGAGCTGCGTCACGGCGCTGGCCAAGGGCCTGGAGAGCGACAATCTGCTGATTGAGATCGCCTAGGCGCTGGCGCTGCTGGGGTAGCCCCCCGGCCAGCTGGTCAGCCTCGGACTTTACGCGGCTGTAAGTGGTTTCAAGGTCGGCAGCGGCTTCGGGGTCAAAGCTAGCCAAGGCGGCCTGGTAGGCGTTGTCTAAATCGGCCCGCTGCTGCTGTAGCTGACTCAGCTCAGCCTGGGTGGCGGCTAGCTCGGCCTTGAGCTGGGGGTGCTGGTTAGCCAGCTGCTGATTTTGCAGGTAGATGCCGTACCCTGACTGGTGTTGAGCGCGATCGCTCTGGGCCTGAACCAGGCGCTGATCGAGGTCGGCAAAGGCCTCTAGCTGGGCGGTTAGGGTGTGCATCTGCTGGTCGAGCTCGCCCAGAGCAGTCGCGTGGGCCTTGCGGGCCTGCTCTACGCGAGCTTTGTCTTGCAGAGTACGCTCTAGAATCTGGCTTTTTTCTCGCGGGTGACCTAAAACACCGAGCTCGTGGTCCAGGTCAGCTAGGGCCTGGTCTGCGGTACTTTGGTCGGCTAGGTGCTTTTGCAGGGCTTCTAGCTGGCTCGATAACTCTGTCTGCGACTGCTGAATTTGCTTGAGCTGAGTGGTAACGCTGTCGACCTGAGCCAGCTCAGCCCGCCAGCCGTAGCGCTGCTTGAGATCTGTTTCTACTGTTTTGAGGGATGCTTGAAGAGCCGCTTCGTCAGTTTGGTCAGCCAAGTCGCGCAGGATAACCTCTAGTGCTGCCACCAAAGAATCATGCTGGGCAGCGGCACCCTGGAGTGACTGCTGTAGACGACCGAAAATTTCACCTGACAGGAGCGGCAGACTGTCGGCCAGGCTGGCTAGATCCTCTAGCACCGCCTTGATTTCAGCCTGCTGGGTTTGGCCCTGGCGCTGGCTGGCGGCTACGAGAGCGCTGATTTCGGCCTCAAACTGACGGGCGGCAGCCATGCGGCTGAGCTGCTGCTGAAGGCGATCGCGCTGGTCTTCAAGCGGGGCGATCGCCTCTACCTCTGGCTGAAGCGCGCTCAAGCGATCGCGGGTTTGGGCAGCCTGGGCAGCCTGGGCAGCCTGGGCAGCCTGCTGAGCCTGGATCTGCTGAATCTGGATCTGCCACCGCTGCTGCTGCTCTAGCTGCTGCTGGTAGGTCTGACGCCGAGCTTCCAGGTCGGCCTGCACCGCAATCTTAGGCAAAAGCAGGGCTAGCTCTTCCTCAGTGGCGGCAAACGACTCTAGCTGAGCCTGCCAGCGGGCCAGCTCAACCTGCTTCTGAGTCTGTTTTTTTTGCAGCGTTTGGCCCTCGTTCTGGAGGTTCTGGCGCTGCCGCTGCTCCTGAGCCAGGGCCTGGAGCGTTTGCTCAATAGCTTGGTAGCCCTCATAGGCCGCTCGATGGGTCTGGCACTGCGCGATCGCCTGCTGCGCCTGCTGCACAGTCTGCTGCATTCGGGATAGACCAGCCTGTTTAGCCTCCTGCTGATGCATCAAGCGATCGCACCGCTGGGCCAGGGTTTGCACCTGCTGGGCCTGGGTCTTGAGGCGATCGCGCTGGGCTTGCAAGCTGGCCACGGTAGCCGTGAGCTGAGTCAGGTGCTGCTCCCCGGTGGCGATTTCCTGCTGGAGCTCCTGCTGGCGCTGGTGCAAATCATCCCACGCCGCTAGCGACTCGTCGTACTGGGCGATCTCAGCCCTGGTGGCATCAACCTGGTCAGCGGCATAGCGACGCAGAGCATTCATTTGCTTGAAGGCTAGCTTGTAGTCTTCGACCTTGAGAATAGCGTCAAAAACGGTCTTGCGATGCTCGGCGGGCTGCAAGAAATCGGCGGTAAACGTGCCCTGGGGTACCCCCAGAGTGCGGGCAAAGAGCTGAGCCAGATTGGTGGTGGGGCCTACCCCCAGGTGCTGACGCAGCCAGGGCAGCACCTCATCTTTGATACGGGTGTAGGGCAGACGCTCGTTGAGCTGGGGGTCAAACAGGGCATAGCCCCGCTGGGTAGAGCGCTGCGCATGGTAAGTGCGGCCATCATAGTTAGAGGTAAAGGCGACCGTCACCTGGGCGCTGCCGCTGCCGTTGCGAATCAGGTCTTCTTTGGCGTAGTCACCCTGGTAGTTGAAGAGCACCCAGGCGATCGCCTCTAAAATACTGGTTTTACCAGCTCCATTCTCGCCGCAGATCGCGTTGGTACCGGGCTGGAACTCAAAGTAGCGATCGCGGTGGGTCTTGAAATTTTGCAGCGCCACCGACAAGATTTGCATACCCTAGTCCATTGCTCCCACGAAGACTAGGATAGCCTTCTTTACCTAAAGCTAGGACTAGGCTTTGATCTAGAGGTTAAAACACTATTTGCGGGTCGCTGTGGTAGTAAAACACACCGGTTCAGGCTCAGTCCTGGTGCACCAAATTTGAATGACCACCGACGGATCGTTGGGAGAAATCCACCGCGACTCTAGCTCAACTACCTGATTAGCCGAGGGCTGATGGGTAGTCGAGGAAGAGGCGGTCGGCAGCGATAGGCTGGCGGCGGGATCGAGCTGGCTGCTGCTAGCCATCCCCTTGGCGACTCTATTTAGGGTCGACTGAAGCCGCAGTGCCATCTGCCGCTGCGCTTGAGGGGGCGGGCTCGGCAGAGTTGCCATCAGCACGTCAGGGCGCATTGCAGCAGGGGTGGCCGGGCTAGCGTTGTCCTCTCCAGAAGCTGCTGGAATAAAGGCCGGAACGGTACTGCTGACAGGAGCACTGGTGGCCTTGGCCAGGGCCAGCTTTGCTGGCTGAGCGATGTAGCTGTGACCGTAGGCGGTCAGCATGCCGGTAGCCATGCTGAGAGGAATCAGCAGCCGCACCAGGTGGCGCTGACGGCGACAGCGTTTGGCATAGCGATCGCAGGCCTCTAGATAGCCGCTAGCCAGCAGCGAAAGGTATTCGCCGTGCGCCTGCTGAAAGCTGGTGGCCTCGCCAAGGCGGGTTTTGGTCAAAAAATAGTCAGGATGGCTGGGCTGCTGGTGCAGCTGCCACTCCTGCGCCGCCATTTCGATACCCCGCTGCTGCCGAACTACAGAGCCCTGCTGCTGCTGCCACTGCTGCAGCAAGGGCCAGTTGCGAATCAGGGCCTCGTGGGCGATGTCGAAGCAAGCCTCGCTCGCAGCAGCGGGAAGGTCAACGACCTCGCTGGCCTTGGGGTAGCCATCTGGCAGCGTCAGTATTGACGGCGTTGGTAACAGTGACGGCGGTGGTAAGAGCAGCGTCGGCGTCAAGCCAGAAGGAGACGACTCGGCAATGGCCTGGGAGGATGACCATCTCGGCACGGCGATTCCCACCGGGTCGATCGGCTCTGGCAACGGGGTTTGAGCCACCATGAGTCGCGCCGCCAGCAGTTTTTCTAGGGTAGCCACCACGGCCTGCTCGGGCATAGCGGTCGTCACCAGCTCGGGCAGTGATACCGTGCGGCGGGTGATAGCCTGACCATCGCCCAGCTCGCAGAGGCCCAAAAAAATACGCTGGGCGATCGCCTGCTCAGCCGCCGACAGACGTTGGTAGAGGTCGTCGGCTCGCTGACTGAGCAGATGGCGAACACCGCCCATCTCAACGTAGGCGGTTAGGGTAAGGTGCGATGGCTCTTGGTCAGGACCCTGCTGACGCCGCAGCCACAGCTCTCTTAAAGTCATTTGCAGCAGCGCCAGATCGGCGGGAGCGCTGACGACATCCAGCAGTAGGGTGTACACCAGATTGGCATCGTAGCGAAATCCAGTCCGGTCTAGGGGGCCCACGATAGTGGCCTTGAGCTGGCTGTAGGTCATCGGCGGAACGCTGAGGCTGTGGGCCGCAACTAAGGATTGAAACGTCGGCGCATCAGCTAGATCTGCTAAATGGTGCGATCGCAAGGCCAAAACTAGGTGCAGCGGCAGGTGCTCCTGCTCAACAGCAGCGGTAAGGCAGTCGATAATCAAGCGGCGATCGCGATCGGAGCCGAAGCCAGGCGCTAGCAGAGCCTCAAACTGATCGAGTATCAGCACCAAGCGCCTTGGCCCCCGCTCACCCACCAGGGCCTTTACCAGCTGACACACCCCCTCTGCCCCCTGCCGCAAAAACGTCTCGGCCCGGTGCAGCTGCTCGGCCCGAGGTAAGCCCATCAGCTCAGGCTCGACAAACACTTCGGCTAGACTGGCCAAAGGGGAAGCAGCACTAAGAGCTAAGTAGCGCACATCCCACGCACCGGTATGACAAGCCAGATGGGGCATGAGTCCGGCTCGCAGCAGCGACGTTTTGCCCGTTCCCGAAGCGCCCAGCAGCACGCACAGCCGCGAAGACTGCACTCGGTTAGTCAGGGTTTGCGTAAAGTCGTCGCGACCGAAAAAGAAGTCGCTGTGGGCTAGCTCGAAGGGAGCTGTTCCAGGAAACGGGCAAAAGCCGCAGCGTAGCTTTTGCAGACGCTCTAGCAGCGGTGGCGAGGCAGCTTGCGCTGATGCGCCCGCCGTGCGAGTCAGCACAATTTCGCCGCCGCTGCTTTCAAACAGAGGCTGCTGAAGCTCGCTTTTGAGTTCTCGGTTGACGACATCGGTGAGAGAGTGACCGTTAACAATGCCTCCCTTGACGCTGTGCGGGTTAAGGCCCAGCAGCAGCGCCTGGGTAAAGACGCTGTGGTTGCTGCCTAGGGCTTCGTAGGCCGACTCATACTCCCGAGCCGCAGCCATAAATAGACGGTCAGTGCCTGCCCTTGCGCCGGGATCAGCCTCCAGCATGTTGAAAAATTCGCCGCTGTTGCAGCAGTCGAGCAATATCACCCGCTGCGGCACAGGGCTTTCTTGCAGCAGACGGCGCAGCCAGTGCAGTGATAGACCGTAGTGTCCTGCCGCCGGGTTGGCATCACTGGTTGCTAGGTAGCCTTCTTGAATACCAGCATGGCGCTGAAGGCCGTGGCCAGAATAATAAAAGATGGCGGTCTGAGGGACAGTTTTACCCGCTGGCTTGAACAGCTTGATCAGGGCGGCCTCAAGGGCGGCAGTGGTCACCGCGCTACGCTCACTTATCGTCGGCTTCTGATCAACGATAGTCTCTGGCAGCCGTACTGTGCGGCATTCGCCAAAGTTTTCAAAGCACCGCGCCACCGATTCAGCATCCTGGGCCGGAGCCTGTAGCCTAGGCAAATATTGATAACTATTTAAACCGACAACAAGCGCATCCCGTGACATTTTTTCTTGCACCCTGTTTGGCGTGTTTCCAGGCCTCGCCTTGTGACTAGCAGATCACTAAACGAGACTTAAAAATCCTAAGATCTCGGATCGAATCTCAACGCCTTAGCAGGTTAACTTTAACGAGGTGCCAAGAAAAAAATAAGAGGGGCTTGACCCCTTAATAAAGAAGTTGTAAAGCTGCTTCTCAAAAGAACAGAACAAGTCCGTAAATCCACATAGGTAATGCTACGGAGTTGTAGCCTCAGTTATTTTAGAGTAAGCTACTGCTTTGCCTAGAACATCGCAGATATAACTGCTACACTGCGGTAAAGTATACCTTTGAGCCTAGCTATATTTGCGTCATGGATTATCCTATAGCGTTATTTTTTAGATACTCTAATAAGCAGAGAAAGCTAGCAATCGCAATTGAGAAAACTATGGAAATAAAAGCGACTTTCTAGCTAAATTTAGTAAATTTTATCCTTCTCTGTGAGTGCATCCCAAGTCTGTAAATTCATCGTTCTAACGGCTGGCCGATCTGTCGTTCCCGCACAAACAGGAATCCACGGCGAACATCTTGCTCCAGAATGGTTTTCCACTTGCGTGGGCATAACGCAGACGTTTGCAGAAGTGGGATAAACCCTTCTCCGTAGCATTACGGAGATACAAAAATACTTCCATATCCAAAGCCGTCCTCTTCGGCTCCGCTCAGGGGGTATCCTGCGTTGGTTTTAGCTTTCTCCCAAGTTTTGACAAAGTTGGCCTGCAGATAGTTTGATCTAGGTCAAGATTGCTCTACATCTAGAGCTAGCCAGAAAGGCATTCTATGATTTTCAGCACCCAACTCATCCACAAGATCGCTAGCGTGACTTGGTACTGCCGCCTAGGCCTTTGGATCGGGGGGCTGAGCTTGGGTCCCCTCCTAGGGAGTGCTACTTTGGCCGGAGCCGTGCCCTCGGGGTGGGCGCAGGTGGGTGATAGCCTGGTGACGGCGTGTGAGTTTACCGACTTTGCTACTGCGATCGCCTTTGTAGATCGTCTGGTAGAACCCTCCGATCGCCTGGGGCATCACCCTGACCTAGCAATTGCCTACAATCGGTTGACGATTCGCCTGACTACCCACGACGCGGGCGGTGTGACCAGCCTAGATTTTGCCCTCGCCCACGAAATCAACGCCCTGCACGATGGACAATGCCAACCGTCCTCGCTGCCACCGCTATGACTTCGCGTCCTTTCAATCAGCGGACCTTGGCTCGTTGCCCCCGATTTCTTAGGGCGAATGCCATTAGTCCCTACAGGTTGGCTTGTGTAGAATCGGGGATATGCGGTTCAGGTTTGGTATAACCACTAGTCTAGGGTGTTCAACTCTTGGGCCAGGTAGTGACTAAAAAGACGGCTAGGCTAATTAGAGCCAGCACACCCTGTAGAATATTGCCGACTAGGGTGCCCACCACAATCGCTAGCCCGACCTTGGCCGACTGTTTGACACGCTGAAGCAGCTTTAGCTCGCTGCGGCGCAAAAACTCGCCGGTAAACGCGCCCAGCACCGTGCCCAGCAGCAGCCCTAAAAGAGGAATGCCCGTAGGCAGCAGA
>JBARUP010000586.1:0-9569 GCA_049645805.1 Nodosilinea sp. | reverse complement strand
GCCCTGCACCACACCTACGGCGTGCAGACCACCGCTGAGAATCAGTCGGTCGTTGATGCCGCCGAAACCGTTTTGCTAGCCATTAAGCCGCAGTTACTTACCGCAGTTGCAGGCAGCCTGAAGCCTTCTGACCATGCAACGCCACCGCTGCTGTTGTCCATCCTAGCCGGGGTACCGCTAGGGCGGCTAGAGCAAGCATTCCCGAACTGGGCCGTAATGAGGGCGATGCCAAACACACCCGCGACGGTGGGAGCTGGGATCACTGCTCTGGCCGCAGGCAGCGCCGTGAGCGAGCAGCAGCGAGAGCAGGCCCGCACCATTTTTGCCAGCGTAGGTACAGTGGTAGAAGTGCCCGAGTACCAAATGGATGCGGTGACGGCGCTCTCGGGCTCAGGGCCAGGCTACCTAGCGCTGGTAGTAGAAGCCCTAGCCGATGGTGGAGTAGCCGTGGGGCTACCCAGGGCAACGGCGTTGGAGCTAGCGATCGCTACCGTACGCGGCACTGGCGAACTCCTGTACCAAAACGACCTCCATCCAGCAGTGCTTAAAGATCGCGTCACCAGCCCCGGCGGCACGACTATCGCCGGCATCGCGGCGCTAGAGGCAGGTGGGCTGCGATCGGCCTTCATGAATGCGGTACGAGCGGCTTATTTAAGGTCTAAAGAACTGGGCCAGTCTTAATCAACACCAGTTTCAGGCCAATAAACCTGCTGTAGCTGACTAGGAGCCCATCGCGACCTCGTTGACCATCTGGGTCGGGCGCGCCTGCCCACCCCCCGCTCGCTTGGCAATCTGCTCCGCTAGGTATTCGGCATCGCGAGCCACGCCTGAGAACCTGGCCGACCCCCAGGTATAAAGCCAGGGCAGCCCCAGAAAATACAGCCCCGGTACCGTAGTCACGCCCCGATGGTGGCCAGGGTAGCCTTGGCCATCGAATACCGGTAGCTCCACCCAGCTATAGTCGAGGCCGTAGCCAATGCACCAGATCACTGAGGTAATGTTGAGGTCGCGATAGTCAAAGCTGGTAGCGACAGCCTCCGGCTCCCACGTGGGGTGGTAGGGCGGCTCTGTCGGTGCGTCAATACTGTGTTTTTCAATGTAGCCATCGATGGTACGTTTAATGCTTTCAGCGACAGCATCAGCCTGATCGAGGTTTTGCTTCAGGTCTGCGCCAAACGTTAGCTGAGTGCCTTGAATATCTTGTAATCGGCCGTGCAGCTGCATACCCTGGAGCGCAAAGCCGCGGAGATCAATCTCTCGACCGCCGCCGCGCCCGGTGACATAGTGGTTGGTTTTGTGTCGCACGGTATCTTTCTGGGGGTGGTCATCGATCGCCAGATCGTAGTACCCCATTTGGTCGAGCCATTCCACTACGTCTTTGCCGCGATAGCGCCGGGGCGATCGCGGTGCTCCCCCAACGCACAGATGAACCTGACGGTTCGCCAAATGCAGGTCTTCAGCGATTTGGCAGCCCGACTGACCGCTGCCCACCACCAGCACTGCCCCAGCGGGTAGCGACTCGGGATTGCAATATTCTGCTGAGGGCAGCTGCGCCACATCGGGGGCAAAGCGCTCCGCCAAGCGCGGAATTTTGGGCGTGTGATAGCCACCAGTGGCCAGCACTACCTGGTCGGCAGTAAAGCTACCTTGGTTAGTTACCACCTCAAAACCACCACCCTCTCCCTGGCGCACCCGCTGCACCGTTACTCCCGTTTTCAGCGGTGGGTCAAAGTGGCTGACATAGCGCTCGATGTACTCCACGATGGCGTCGCGGCCCATGAACCCCTCTGGATCGTTGCCCCGGTAAGGAAAGCCCGGCAGCTGACACTGCCAGTTGGGCGTGACCAGACAAAACGAGTCCCACCGCTTAGTGCGCCAGGAGTGGGCAACCTGATACTGCTCAAAAACGATATGGTCAATGCCTCGGCGCTGCAGACAGTAGCTAATCGACAGGCCCGCCTGACCGCCGCCGATCACAATAACTCCGTAGTGCATAACCCAGATCCAAAGTAATCAATGTTGGGTGCATGGTGCCCCTGTGTTCATACCCTAGGCCGTTGACCTGGGGGTAGCGTGTAACCTTGGCTACAGAAATCTCGGATCTAGCAGTAGTGGTAGTACGGGGATGGGCGATCGCGCTGTCATCACCATAATGGCCTGAATATAGGGGAAACCCTATCACTTTCGACAGGGGTATTCCCTATATTCATGAGCTGATGCAGACCACCTCGCTCTAGGAACCTGTTGATTAGAGCAGACATCTCAGGTTTGTAGTTACTGATACGAGAGTCAGGGGGGATCGCCCGCTAAGGTGCTGCAATAGGTAAACCCATTTCTAGGTTGCCAGCAGTTTTGCGAGGAGCTGAAATTTATGCCTGAAGTAACCGCACCAGCCCACCAGGCTGGGGACTTTCTAGTTGATTATGAGGAGAAGGTTTTTCCCGATGTCCAGGCCGATCCTGGCGAAAAAGCCCTCGTCACCTTCCACACGGTCGCCTTTGAAGGCTCTATCGGTCTGGTCAACCTGCTCCAGGCTACCCGACTGATCCGCAAGGGCTTCGAGACTTCGATCCTGCTCTACGGACCGGGAGTCACCCTGGGGATACAGCGGGGCTTTCCTAAACTTAACGACGAAGCCTTTCCTGGGCACTTGGCCATGAACAACCAGCTCGTCAAGCTCCTGGAAATGGACTGCAAAGTCTACGCCTGCCGCTTTGCTCTCCAGGCCCTCTATGGCCACGGTGAGCCTTCACTAATTCCTGGTATTCGCCCCATTAACCCCCTCGACGTGCTGGATTTGGTGCTCATGCACCGCAAGGAAGGGGCCTTCATTCTCGACACCTGGACAATGTAGCTCCTCGTAGGGTGGGCAGTGCCCACCTCTCCTCTCCTCTCACCCCAAACGCCCATGGATTACACCAAAACCATTCGAGCCGCCGCCGCTCAGATTAGCCCTGTGCTGTTTAGCCGCGATGGGACTACCGAAAAGGTATTGGAAACCATTGCCCGCGCGGGCCAGGCCGGGGTTGAGCTGATCGTCTTTCCGGAAACCTTTATCCCCTACTACCCCTACTTCTCGTTTGTCCAGCCCCCGGTGCTAATGGGCAAAGAGCACATGCGGCTGTATGAGGAGGCCGTGGTGGTATCAGGGCCGGTTACCGACGCAGTGAGTCGGGCGGCGCGCTCCTACGGCATGGTGGTAGTGCTAGGGGTCAACGAGCGGGACGGGGGATCGCTTTATAACACCCAGCTGGTGTTTGATGCCGACGGCACCCTGGTGCTAAAGCGGCGGAAGATTACCCCCACCTACCACGAGCGCATGGTGTGGGGTCAGGGCGATGGGGCTGGTCTCCGAGTGGTTGCAACAGCGGCGGGGCGCGTGGGTGCTCTGGCCTGCTGGGAGCACTACAATCCTCTGGCCCGCTATGCTCTCATGACCCAGCAGGAGCAGATTCACTGTGGTCAGTTTCCGGGGTCGATGGTAGGACAAATTTTTGGCGACCAAATGGAGGTCACCATGCGCCATCACGCCCTAGAGTCGGGCTGCTTTGTGGTCAACGCCACAGGCTGGCTGACCCCGGAGCAAAAGCAGCAGATTACTGCTGACGAGGGCATGCACCGGGTGCTGTCAGGGGGATGCTACACCGCCATTATCAGCCCCGAGGGGGTACCGCTGAGTGAGCCCATTACCGAGGGGGAGGGGTTGGCGATCGCAGACCTCGATTTTTCCCTGATTACCAAGCGCAAGCGCATGATGGACTCGGTCGGCCACTATGCCCGCCCCGACCTACTCCAGCTGCGGGTCAATGCAGAGCCCTGGTCAGTGCTGGATAAACCAGACCTATCTTCAGAATCTCCGCTTGTGAAAACCAAAATAGACACACCTTCCTCTGTTCTAGAGGCAGAGTCGGCCCCCGGTTCTGCCAACGGATTGGGGTTACCTACGGCGTAGGGCAGGGTAAAGCAGAATCATTTCCAGAGCTAAATACGCTGAATACAGAATAGGACACCATCCTTGGTGACCATGACTGGCGCAGGTTTTATCGGGTATTGAACGAAAGGCCATGAACAAGCAACGGCTGATTACAGAGCTACAGTCCCACGGGCTACGGCTGGTGGAGTCTACCCCTGGGGCAGCAGGGCGGCGGGGCGGAGCAGGCCCTTCTGACCATCGGGCCATCACTATTGAGGGCACCACCGTGATGGTACCCGTCTACACCAGCAGCGCTGCCCAATCTCCCAATAGCATCAGGGCTACGACCGCTAGCCCGCTCCACCTCGAAGCCTCAGGGGAAGCCATTACCCCCGTTGACGTGCCCAACGCGCCCCAGTTTTACGGCCTGACTACCGCCGACGGCACCCCCTACTGGAAAATCGCCCTGCTCCACAGTCGCGATGTGCTGGCCACTACGGTGCAGCAAACCTGTATGCGCTACCGCGACCCGGCCACCGCCTGCCAGTTCTGCGCCATTGAGAAATCGCTGGATGCGGAGCGCACCATTGCCCGCAAGACTCCTGAACAGCTGGCTGAAGTTGCCGAAGCCGCCGTACGGCTCGATGGCGTCACCCACATGATTATGACCACGGGCACGCCAAACACCAGCGATCGCGGAGCCGCCTACCTGACCGAGTGCGCCACCGCCATTCGCCAGCGGGTAAGTTTGCCGATTCAGGCCCAGTGTGAACCCCCCGACGACTTCGTCTGGTTCAGCCGTATGCAAGCAGCAGGCATCGATAGCCTAGGGATGCACCTGGAAGCCGTGGATCCTGATGTGCGGGCCAGAATTATGCCCGGCAAGGCTGAGGTTCCGCTGACGGTTTACTACCAAGCCTTTGAAGCGGCGGTAGAAGTATTTGGCTGGGGGCAGGTCAGTACCTATCTGCTAGCGGGCCTGGGCGACAGCCTAGAAACCCTAGTAGAAGCGAGCGATCGCCTGATCACTATGGGCGTGTATCCCTTCGTGGTGCCCTTTGTGCCCATTGGAGAGACGCCCCTTGCTAACCACCCCGCCCCCAGCAGCGAGTTTATGTTTACCCTCTACCAGAGAGTTGGCGCGCTGCTCAAACAGTCGGGCATGGCCTCGGCAGAGATGAAAGCGGGCTGCGCCAAGTGCGGGGCTTGCTCAGCGCTGTCCACGTTCGAGAGTTGACCCACCCCTGCCCCCGCCAGGAAAAGACTCGATAGCCCAGAAAAATCTGACAACGTAACCGACCACTACCATGGCACTCCATCGCTACAGCTTTGAACTGGCTAAATCCTCCGCCGATTTCAAGGGTTATTGCACCCTGCGCCAGGCGATTTTCTGCCAAGAACAGGGGCTGTTTGATCACAACGACAGCGACACGATTGATGGCGTAGCCTACCCCATTGTCGCGCTGGATCACGAGGCATCTCCCGAGGATCGGGTGGTTGGCGTAGTACGCATCTACGAAGAGTCGTCTCGGCTCTGGTACGGCGGGCGGCTAGGGGTTCACCCCAGCTATCGCCGAGTCGGGCGGATCGGCAAGGGGCTGATTTATAAAGCAGTGACCACGGCGAATACCTGGGGCTGCGATCGCTTCCTCGCCACTGTGCAAGAGCAAAACGTGCGCTTCTTCCAGCGCCTGCACTGGGATTCGCTGGAGGAAATGATGATGTGCGATCGCCCCCACCATTTGATGGAAGCCGACCTTAGTCACTATCCCCCCGGTAGCGAAGCGCGGCCTGTCTTGCCCTGGGAAACCCAGCAGGTGTCTTGAGGTCGATTTTGGACTGGCAATTTTGGATTTGAACAAAGTGGGAGAGGGCAGCTTAGTTTCTCTGGCCAAACCAAGTCAAACACCACAAGACGGTTATGACCCATGAGCTAAGACTGTCGGAGCTGGCCGCCGAACTGTGGCGATCGCTGGGCATTCTGCACAAGCGCGATATTCAAACGGCGGCCGTAAGGCTAGGCCGTTGCGTATTCTCCACTGATCAGGTTCCTATCTTGTTGGGAGATGACAGCGCCGCCATTCCCGACGGTGACGGCTATCTACTGCTGGCGGCTGAGGGCATGTGGCCCACTCTGGTCGAAACCGACCCCTGGTTTGCCGGCTGGTGCGCTGTCATGGTCAACGTCAGCGATATTTACGCCATGGGGGGCCGCCCGATCGCGGTAGTAGATACCCTCTGGAGCAAGTCTCCCGAAGCAGTGGAATCGCTGTGGCAGGGCATGGTTGCGGCATCTCAAGCTTTTAACGTGCCGATTGTGGGAGGGCACACCAGCTGCCACAGCCCCTACGCAGCCCTGTCGGTGGCGATTCTAGGCCGAGCCAATCGCCTCATCACCAGCTTTGGTGCCCAGCCAGGCGATGTGCTGCTGCACGTGACCGATATGCAGGGACATATGCACCCCCGGTACCCCTTTTGGAATGCCGCTACGGAGTGCGACCGCGATCGCCTGCAAGGTAATCTGGACCTCCTACCCAACCTGGCAGAATCTGGCCTCTGCGACACCGGCAAGGACATCAGCATGGGCGGCATTGTCGGCACAGCCCTGATGCTGCTCGAGACCTCAGGCTGTGGAGCGGTTCTAGATGTGGACGCGATCGTCAAGCCGCCCCAGATCGATCTCCTACCCTGGCTGCTCAGCTTCCCTAGCTACGGCTATCTGCTCAGCGTGCGACCCGAAACCGTAGCCCAGATTCAGTCTCAGTTCCATAACCATGAACTGGTATGCAGCTCTGTCGGCACTATCACCAGCGGGCACAGCCTCATCCTTCAGATGCGCGACGACTCCCTCTGCTTTTGGGACTTCGCCACTGAACCCCTGACCGGATTTGGTACTAGTGCTGATGATGAATCTTCGGTAGAGACCTAAGCTTCGTTAGACTTTCAAAAGAATTACGCTTATCGAAGATGCCTACTATGGCCATAAACCAGGTTTCTTCCGCGAGTTGCTAGAGTTAGTTACTCAACCCTAGAAGCCTGGTTTCTAAATTTCTTTAGCCACATCTGCTATGCCCAAAGCTCTCAAGATTGCGCTGCTGACCTACTCCACCAAGCTGCGGGGCAGCGTAGTGCATACGCTGGAGTTAGCAACCGCTCTTGCGGAGCTAGGCCACGAGGTATGCGTCTACGCCCTCGATAAAGACGGACAAGGGTTTGAGCGCCATACTCCAGCTAGGGTGGAGCTAGTGCCTGCTCAGCAGCCGCCAACTGGTCTACCGCCCAACCAGGCTATCGACGCGCTGATTCGCCAGCGCATTGGAGAATTTGCAGACTACTTCTCGGCCAATTCTAGAACGCACGATATCTACCACGCCCAAGACTGCATTGGGGCCAATGCTCTGGCGCAGCTGCGGCAGCAGGGGCGTGTGCCTCATGTGGTGCGCACTGTTCACCACATTGAGGATTATTCCAGCATTTATCTACAGCAGTGCCAGGACAAGTCGATTCGCGAGCCAGATCTGTGCCTGTGCGTCAGCGATCGCTGGCACCAGGCTCTCCTCCACGAGTACAACATCGCAGCTCCCAAAGTTGTCAACGGCGTCGACCTCAAGCGCTTTTCCCCTACCCCCTCAGGTCGAGAAGCGGCCCTTAAAGCTCGCTACGGCCTCACGGGTTCCCCCATCTTTCTTACGGTGGGGGGCATCGAGCCGCGCAAAAATTCCCTGCGGCTTTTAGAAGCCTTCAGTCAGGTACTCGTTACCCATCCCCAGGCGCAGCTCGTGATTGCAGGCGGGGCGACTCTGTTTGACTACGAACCCTATCGCCAGCAATTCTTTGCCCTAGCTACGGCTCTGGAGCAGCACGGTTCTATCCTCGGAAAATCGGTCATGCTGCCGGGGGTGATACCCGATGACGATCTACCCACTCTCTACCGCACTGCCGATGTGTTTTGTTTTCCTTCAACAAAAGAGGGGTGGGGGCTAGTGGTGCTAGAAGCGATCGCCTCTGGACTCCCAGTCATCACCGCTGACCAGCCGCCCTTTACCGAGTTTCTGAATCCCGATCAGGCCCTACTAGTAAATCCTGACTCGGCGGACGCGATCGCGAAAGCCATGACTGAAAGTCTCAATCCAGAGCACTCTCAGGGGTTAATAGCCCAAAGCCGCTTGATTTTGCCCCAGTATGTGTGGACTCAATCAGCAGCATTGCACACTCAGCACTATTGGCAGTTACTCAACATCTAGACTTTATGTGTCGTCGCTATCTCTCAGCTTGTTTCGAGGGACCCAGACATCTTTGATTACAAGTGAACCCCTTGCTGTTGAGGATAGGAGGCTGCCTACGCGGGATGAGTCCGTGATTGAAATCGGCCTAGCTCAGTTGAGCGAGAGTTTTAAAGATCTGATTTGACTTGATCGCCCCATACTTAGGCTGTGACACGGTACAAAGCAACAGCAGCACTGCTTAGGAGCCAGCCCATGTCCAAGTCATCAGACACCAGCGTCGTTGCCCCCAAAGGCAGTGAATCCGAAGGCTTAGGAACCTTTGGTGGCGTCTTTACGCCGTCTATTTTGACCATTCTTGGGGTCATCATGTACCTGCGCTTCGGCTGGGTAGTAGGCCATGTAGGGCTGTGGCAAACCCTGCTAATCGTGACGATTTCCACCGCGATTACGCTGCTGACAGGCCTGTCAATCTCGGCTATTGCGACCGATCAGGTGGTGCGGGCTGGAGGAGCCTACTACATGATTAGCCGTTCTCTAGGGATTGAAACCGGCGGCGCGGTGGGTATTCCGCTGTATCTAGCCCAGGCCTTTTCAGTAGCGCTCTATACCCTTGGCTTTGCTGAGAGTCTAACGCGGGTGTTTCCGGTGCTGCCTCAAACCTTGGTAGCTCTAATCACCACAGTCTTAATCGCCATTCTGGCCATTAAATCGGCGGATGTTGCTATCAAGGCCCAGTACTTCATCATGGCGGCTATTGCGGTGTCTTTGATATCGCTGATGCTAGGCCACAGCATTGAGCCGACATCGCTACCGGCTAGTGAGACACCCGGTTCAGTAGGGTTCTGGGCCGTGCTAGCCGTGTTTTTTCCAGCCGTTACCGGAATTATGGCCGGGGTCAACATGTCAGGTGACTTAAAAGACCCGCAGCGATCGATTCCCTACGGCACCCTGGCCGCTATTGGCGTTGGCTATGTCATCTATATGACCATACCCATAGCCCTGGTTCGGTGGGCTGATCCGTTTACCCTAGTGGCCGACCCGTTGGTTATGCGCAACATAGCTCGCTGGGGAGATACGATTTTGCTAGGGGTTTGGGGGGCAACGCTGTCTAGCGCCATCGGCAGTATTTTGGGTGCGCCCAGGGTGCTGCAAGCCCTAGCTCGGGACGGAATTTTGCCCAGCTGGCTGCGCTGGTTAGGCCGGGGCCACGGCCCTATGGATGAACCTCGAATGGGCACTTTATTCACCCTTGGCATTGCTCTAGCGGCGGTCAGCGTTGGCGATTTGAACCTGATTGCGCCAGTGCTAACCATGTTTTTCCTGACTACATATTTGGTACTAAACGTGTCGGCAGGGCTGGAGACGTTTTTGCAGAGTCCCTCCTTTCGCCCTACCTTCAAGGTGCACTGGAGCCTGTCGCTGTTAGGGGC
>JBARUP010000585.1:0-14153 GCA_049645805.1 Nodosilinea sp. | reverse complement strand
CTGTAGATATATGAAATCATCTTTTCATTTACCAACGCCGTCTTTTCCGATCCAACGGGGCACTTAGAGAAGAAAGATTCCTCAATATCGTTGAGCTTAAGCCGAATGAGCGATTGGCATCCCTTGCATTTCCAGAGGAATTTGGGATAGACAAGTCACGTCGTTGAGTAGGCGTATGCATAGTTGCCTCCCGGCGCAACTAGCCAGGATGGACTCGGGCCAAAACAAAACCTCCGGCGCTGGGAGGCATGGTGCTGTGTTCGGAGGTTTGCAAGCTTCTACTAGGCGTAGCGGATGCCGCGATAGGTGAGTTCAGCGGGCTGCTGGCAGTGATATTGAAATGTTTGCGGGCGTAGGACGGTCGCAAGAGAGTGAGCGGCCCCAGCTCTATGGCGGATTGAGATCACGCAGGAGCGAAGAAAGACGGTTCTGGCTAACCGGAGTCCACCAGAACCGCCTCGGTGCGTGAAGATGATTGACGCCACCAAGGAGCGGACACGCACCAAAACTAAAAACCATGTGTGCCCCTCAGCTGTAGCCAAGGGGCAGGGAGTGAGTGCGTGAAGCGGTGGCTGGAGGATAGAGCGATCAAACAGTAGAGTCGGTATCCAGACTTTCCTAACGCAGCTGGTCGAAGTCAACAGCGCCCTTGTCGAGGTTTTCGCGGCGCAACTGGTCGAAGTCAACGGCACCTTTGTCGAGGTTTTCGCGGCGCAGCTTGCCGAAATCTACCTTGTCCAGATTCTCATCACGCAGCTGGTCGAAGTCAACAGCGCCCTTGTCGAGGTTTTCTTGGCGCAGCTTGCCGAAATCTACTTTGTCCAGATTCTCATCACGCAACTGGTCGAAGTCAACAGCACCTTTGTCGAGGTTTTCGCGGCGCAACTGGTCGAAGTCAACTTTGTTCAGGTTCTCTTGGCGCAGTTGGTCGAAATCGACGGCACCCTTATCTAAGTTCTCTTCGCGCAGTTGGCCAAAGTCAACTTTGTTCAGGTTTTCTTCGCGTAGCTGAGCGAAGTTAGGGGCAGCAAAGGCAATGGGAGCAAAAGCGGTAGCGGAAACAGCAGCGGTCAGAAGGGAAAGGGCAAAGCGTTTCATAATGGGGCTCCTTTAGGAATCAAGTGGTTGTTTGGTCATTCATCTTGAGTCCTATAGTGCTGGGGCCAACTGAGCCTCCCCTGACCGCCCTCTGAGGTGACCTTAAGGGCTACCTGAGAAACCTGAGAAGCGACCAGAGGCTAGCTGAGAGCGAGCGAGCCTCGCAGGGGCAATCCCTTGCTGGCGGCGGATATTGAGTGCTGATGTAGAGCCCAGGCACCCACTCAGCCATCTGACCGATCGCACCATCCACACGCGATCGCTCCCATCGGCACCGGGCACCATAGCCTCAGCAGCGAGTTCCTGAGCGCGACCAACGTAGATGCACCCTGAGCGCGACACCCCCGATTAACGCTGAGATCGGGGGTGTTTTATTTATGGACACCCTAGGCGGGTTGCGATGGGGGCGTTCGTGAGTTCTGGAGAATGGCCCGCTGATTGGTCGCACCCCGGCAATCAACACGATTCAGAAAGAAAGTAAAGCAGCTTGATCACATCTCGAAAAACGTTAACGGGTTCGACGGGTTTGACCAGCATCCCGTAAACACGCCAGCTGCGAAGGGGCGGAACCAGCCGGTTCAAGGCACTGTGGAGACGAGAGCAGACCTACTGCATCTCGTTTCACCATAAACCCGAACTCTTATAACAAACCCGCCCCCCGGTGCCCTGCGCATCGGGGGGTTATTCGATTCGAACCCACCGGTCTGGTGCTACGCCACTCTCCCAAAGATTTAACGCTCCAGCAGCAGAGACGCCACCACCAACAGCGCAGCGGTTTCCTCAGAGCACTCCATCAGGGCCAGCACCAGCCGGTAGCGCTCGATCGCCTCAGCCAGCGTCACGGGCACAGGTATCGAGTCCATCACTTCACCTGCTCCAATAGGGCATCGACCCGGCGCTTTTGGTCCGCAGGCACATTCATCGGACTGGGTGCCCCAACCTCCCGCCGCGACTCCGCCCGCGCCGCCGCCCGCGCGTCAATCAGCTGCTGAGGCGTTGGGTCAGCCGTCGCTAGAAAATTGATAAACCGGTTGCCCGCATCCGGAGACTGGTTGAAGGCATCGAGCCAGGCCACCATGCAGGCCCTAGAGCATGGCTCCCCAAACTTGGCCTGAGCCTGGGCCATGTAGCGCGACTCCACCCCCCTCAGCCTGGCCAGCTGCTTCTGGTCCGCCTCCTGGGGACTGCCGGCCCCGTGCTGGTAACTGAAAAACCCTAGATTCCGCTTCCGGTTACCCGGGTCGGTGTGGCTGCTGTAGGCAGAGTTGGGGTTGCCCTTGAGATCGCAGGTTCCCTCCGCCCGACAAATCGCCCGCTTCAACGTGTCGTCGGAGATGGGGCCGGCGGGTGCAACCGGACCCGCCAGCTTAAAGGCACTGGGGTCGAGGATGGCCGTAATCACCTGCTTGCTGGGGTAAACCCGCTGGCCACCCTGCTTCACCCGCACATCGAGGTGTGGCCCGGTGCCCACGCCGGTGGCCCCGGTGGTGGCAATGAGATCGCCCTGATTGTACTGACCCGGTGTACAGGCCTTCAGGTGCAGCAGCTGGTGGGTAATGCCCTGGTAATCAAACTCCGCGTAGTTGCCCGCCCCGCCCCCGCGCTTGCACTGCACCACCACGTTTCCAGGCGCATAGAGCGGCGTGCCGACGGGGGTGGCCAGATCGATAGCCGGGTGAAACGACGAACATCCTTTGCAAGGCCGGGGCCGCGCACCGTAACCGCTGGTCACCGGGTACCCCGCGATAGAATCCCCCACATTGATGGGCCCCGTGTCATGGGCGCTAGGCGCAAGGCTGCCCGCGCCCTGGGCGACCAGCACAGGTTCTCGCTGGTAGAGCGTCACGCCCAACACCTTGATCTCGATGCCCTCGTGCAGCAGCACATCCCCGGCCCGGTTCACCTCGGGGTGGAGGATGAACAAAGCCGGGGGAGCAGCAGCGATCGCTAGCAGAGCCGCGGTGAGCAGGCCCTGGTAGGGCAGCCGAATCTCAATCGTTTGATAGGCGGTCATCGGCCTGAATCTCGAGCAGAGCGGGCAAATCGTTGGGAATGAACTCAAAGCGGTACTGACCCGGCTCTAGGGCATCGAGCAGAGCGACACCCCAGAGCAACGCCACCGCGCCCCAAAGGAGGCGACTCGTCATCGCCGGAACGAGGCCTCCGAGATCGCATCAGGCACGTTTTCGGGGCGGGTTTTGTTGTTGACGTAGACCGCACCTCGCTGGATATGGGGACGAATCACGTTACTCATGACCCGACCCGCCGCGGTGGGGTCAGCCCCATTGAGTTGGGCGCTGCCGGGCTCGCCTGCAATGAGGTGAGCTGCCCCACCGACCAGGAAGGCCGCGGCGCTCAATCCGCCGATCACCCCGAGGGTGCGCAGAACCGTTTTGCCCGGGTGCGTGATAGCCCACCAAACGCCATAGAAACCCGTTGAAACCTCCAGAATAAAACTGCCGTCCCGGTGCCGTCCGGTGCCCCCGGTGGGGCTGTAATGGATCGTGGGGGGCTCTTGATGCTTAGCCATAGGGTGACCTCTCAATAGATGTTGTGTAAGCCGTCGTGCCCAGTTGCCCGGTTGTGGTCTGTTGTGCTGAGCGAATTCCCAGACGTGCCATTGCCAGGGCAACACAACAGCACAACACAACCCACCGAGCTAGAGATCTGGGAGGTGGGTGGGGGCAATCCGCAGCATCCAGTTTTTGCGTTGTGCTGACTCATCAGTGAGCCAGTGACCGGCCCCGATCGCCGTCAGCAGGTCGAGGAGCTCCTGGATGTCATTCGCCTTCAAGCCCTGGTTGCGGCCCCAGTTTTGCTGCAGTTTTCTGGGGTCAACTTCGGTTAGCCTTTTGCGCTTGAAATAGGCGATCAAGCGACACACCTCAGGGCGGTCCGCCACCGCCTGCCAATCCACGACTGGCTCCGAGGCATCGTTGCCCTCAATGGGATGGCCCACCACCGGCCCCTGGGCAATGGTCTCCAACCGCTGAATCAGGGCCGGATCATCAAAGCTCTGGGCTAACTCTGATTCGATGGCCTGCTTGAGCTTGGGGTCGAGCAGTTGCTCGCCGCAGGGGTCTGGGTCGATGCCGATATCTAGCCACTCCAGGGCCAGACCCAGCTGCGCCTTGAGCGCCCCTGGCTTCAGCAAGCCGGGGATAGCAAAGGGCTGAAAATTGGCGTCGGTCCAGTCCTTGCCAGCGGGCTTGAACTCAGCTTTGCCCGCGAACTGTGGCTCTCCCCAGTCGTCGTAGTCGGCCACCAGGCGAATGCCGATCGCCTTGGCCTTGAGCTTCACCTGCCAGCCGCTGTTGACGTGGGTGCCACCGAGCATGCCGTTCTCTTCGCCGTGGACCAAGTAGATCGCGTGGTGTAGAAACTTGCGAGCATCGGCGGTGCCGTGCTTCATCACGTCGGGCGTGAGGCTGCCCAGCACCGACTTCTCTCCACCGACCCCCCAGCTACTAAACTCATCGAGCACCAGGCTGCGGTGGGACTGACTGCGCTGGCGATGCTGGCCCCAGGCCTCAGCGATCTGGTACTCCGGCGTTTTGGTAGCCAGCGACTGCGCCCCAAACACCCGGCCATTCAGCCAGGTGAGCAAGTTGTCGTCGGCGTGGGGGTCAAGAATCACTGTTTCCCAGCCCCACAGCAGTTCCCGCAGCAGCGCGATCGCCGCGGCGATGGTGGTCTTGCCGCTGCCCATATCGCCGCAGATGATGACGGCGTTGGACTTGAGACAGGCCCGCAACCAGTCGTTGGCATAGAGCAAATCGGAGATCCGAGCCTGCAACTCCGCTTGCAGATCGTCGCCGGTGATGACTAAACGACCTTGATCATTGGGCTTAGGCGTCGGCGTCGGGGTGAGGCTGCGGGGCTGCTTGTCGGCCAGCAGCGCCCCGACCAGACCTACCGGCAATCCCAGCGCCGCCAGCAGATACCCCGCCACTCGCCCGGTCATGGCCTGGGGAGCACGGTACTCCTGGCGCAGGCGGCCCGTGCGGTAGGCCTCGCTCAACACCTCACCGCGTTGCAGCTGCGGGTTAGTCAGTACCATGGTTCCGCCGGTGGCCAGCAGCAGGGCAGCGGCCCCGGTGGCCAGCCAGGCCAGGTTTTGCTGAGTGCGATCGCTTAGGTAACCCACCTCAGTTCACCCCCTGTTCCACGGCGGCCGCGGGGCTGGTGTCACCCAAGGGCGCGCGAAACTCCACCGTCGGCCCCAGACTGGCGGGCAGCAGCCGGGCAATGTCGAACATGCTCAGCCGGTAGTTCTTCAACCCCTTGAGGGTGAGCTGAGTCTGGGGCTGACGCTGTTCCACCGGGTAGAGGGCCGCCAGGGCCGCCCGATAGCGCAACACCCCGGCACTGGCCTCGTACACATCCCCGTTGTCGGCCGCCTCGTGGTAGGTCTTGAGGCCGTCGGCGGCATAGCGCAGCAGCACGCACTGGGAGGCCGTCATCTGCTGCAGGCAGCCCTTCAGGTCAATGTCGGCCACCGGGTCGGTGGTGTCGAGTTCGCCCTCGCTGGCTTCTTTCTGGGCCGCGACGGCCAGGCGTAGGGACTCGTTGGTCAGCAGCGCCCCAATGTCGCTGTCGATCTGGTCAGCCAGCCAGGCATCAAACATCGGCATGACCAGGAATAGCTTGGCCAGGGCATCTTCAGGCAGGTCAGTCGGGTCAACCCCGGCCATCAGAGCCGGGTCACCGCTGACAAAGTCGTAGGCGGCGCTGCGGTTGCCCTCCAGAGCCGTTTCGGGCGGGGTGGCGACGGTGGCCAGAATAGCGGCGCTGCCGACGCCTAGAACAGAGAGGCCCAGCACGCCTAGAATCTTGGTGCGCTGGGGGATGCGCCCCACTACGCGAACTAGAGTGCCGACCGGGCTGAGGCGAATTTGCAAACTATTCGATGGAGCTTTCGTGGCTGGTTTCATGGCAGTGCACCAGGTAGGGAGGCGATTTGTCGGGCTAATGCATCAGCAAAATGAGTGCGGTGGTTAGCAGGGCTAAACCCCCTAGCCAGCCGCAGTATCGGGCGCGTCTGCGACAACGCCCAGCTCCTTTCCCACCGTTTGTTGCAGCTGGGCATGGGTGGCCAGGGCTGTGTTCATCTCGGTAACGGCCATCTCATGTCCCAACTGACGGCCGGATTCAGCCGCCATCCCCAGCAGGGCATGCCTAAAGCTGGCCTGGTTACCCTTGAAAGCCCCTAGCGCCTGGGTTAGTTGCCGCTGCTGTAGGTTACGACTGAGGCTGCTATCAGTGCCTCGTGTAGCCAATGGCGTGGGTTGGTAGACCGATAGGCCACCGCCCAACACCTCAACGTGCTGCGCAGGCGGGGCAGGCGGTCCGGCAGGGATAAACAGAACAGTGGCTATTTTGTCTTGCTCAACTGGGCTGAGCAGCGTGGGCAATCCTTTGCCCTGGGGCGTGCCTGAGATGCCCAGGGAGGTCATCTTGCGACTAATTTCGGTGTGAGACACCCCACAGACCTCGGCAAACTTACGAATCGATAGTGGTTGACGTTCCACGTCGTTACACCTCTTGTTACAGGTTGGAACTTCGGTAAATCAATGCCTTGGGCGGCTCAGTGGAACTAGGTTGTTCCGGTTGCGTTCCACCAATGGTTACAGTGATAGCATAGTATTAATACTATGTATATACTTGGGCTGTATCCCGCTGTTTTTTACTGCTTAGGTGTGTCCATGCCCAACGAAAGCGCCTATGATTTGCCCATGGCAACAGATAAGGCGAAATTGATGGTCTACATGGACCAGCCATACAAAGAGGGGTTGGCCAAACTTGCGGCCGCTCAGAATCGCAGCATGAGTAACTATGTTGAGACGCTGATTATTGAGGCGGTTGAAGCTGCGATCGCCAGTGGGGAGATACCATCAACCACTGATGAGGGGGATGCAAAATGACCTACAGCAGCGAAAATCTAGACCGTATTGAGGCCATCTTGGCCGAAAATGCTCGGCAGCTGGTAGAGACGCGACAGCTAGTAGAGAGCAACGCCGCTGGCCTGCGAGAAACCCGCGCCATTACCGATAGCAACGCCCGCGCTATCGAAGCCTGGGGTGATCGCATCGAAGAGGTGCAGATCGACACAGAAGAAGCCACCAGCAGCACCAGGGCAGACCTGGCTGTAAGGATTGAAGATAATGCCCACAACGCAGGCATTGACCGCGCCCGCTTCGACCAACTGCACGAGGAGCACAGCCAGCGGTTCAACAATCTTCTGGAAGAAGCGAGGGCCGACCGACAACGGTCAGAGCAGCGTGATCGCGAATGGCAAGAGCGCTCTGACCAGCGCCATCGCGAATGGCAGCAGCGCTTTGACCAGGCCCAGGCAGCCAATGCTGCTGAACACCGAGCTTTTACCCAAAACGTTCAGGTCCTGCTAGCTGAGATTGCACGTCTCTGGCAGCGGGTTGCTGGGTAACCACCGCAGACCGGGCGGTAACCACAGTCTTTTGTTGCACGTAAGGAGGCCGATAAAACCCCCAAAACACCTATGAAATCCAATTTTTAGCGTTTGCCTTGCCCGGCTCAGACACCTGTACTATGATCCGGCAATGATTGACGCCCCGCTGGGCTGACCCCCTGGCGATCTCGTTAATCAGTATTAAGCGTCCTGACCAGACCCTTAATAGGCAAAAAGAACCGGCAGCAAATGCCACCGGCTCTTTAAAAAGCGAAAACCCGAGAGGACCAGTTCCCGAGTCGCGCAGTAAAAGTTATGCGGCTATGGTAACACCGGCTCTCTCTCGGGGCAATACCCATTGCTCTTTTTTAGGAGAGAGAGGCCCCCATGACCGCATCTACAGGATGGGGCGAGGAGTCGCGTAGGACTCCCCGTTCTGAACCCCTCCCCGCTGACCCCACCGGCCAGCGGCTCTGTGAAATCTTCGGCCACTACCCCTGGAACGTCATCCGCGCCGACCTGCCGGATGACGCCACCGCTAAAGCCGCCTGGACGACCATCACCACCTACCCCCTGCGGCCCCGTGTTCTCTGGAACCACTGGCAAGACGCCAACCAGCTAATCGGCGTCCGCTTTACCCACGACACCCGCTACGCCCTGCTCGACCTCGATGCCGGCGGCGACTACTGTACCGCCGAAGGCGTCGCCCAGATCCGCGCTGCTCTAGAAACCATCGGCATTACCCGCACCCTCCTGCTGCGCTCTAGCTGGAGCGGCGGCCTGCATCTCTATATCCCCTTTGCCGAACTGGTTAACACCTTTAACCTGGCCGTTGTGCTCAAGGAGTGCCTCAAAGCCCAGGGGTTCCGACTCAAAGCCGGACAGCTAGAGATTTTCCCCAACGTCAAAGCCTACGGCGTTCAAACCTTCATCGAATACATGGGCCACCGCCTGCCTCTCCAGCCCGGCAGCGGCTCCTGCCTACTCGACGATGCGTTAAACCCTATCGGCAGCAGCCTGGCCCGATTCTTCTGGCTCTGGGATGGCGCAGCTGGCCACCAAGACATGGACACCCTGCGCCATGCGATGAAAATTGGCCGGGACAACCACCGCAAAAAGCCCAAGCGGCGCAGCCACCCCGTCGAAACCTGGCGGCAAGATCTGGATCTCGAAATCACCGAAGGCTGGACCGCCCACGGCCAGACCAACCACCTGCTCAAAACTATCGCCTGCTATGGTCGCGTCTTTGAGGGCCACGAAGGTCAAGCCCTGATCGACTACACCCTGCGCATCGCCCTCAACTGCCCCGGCTACGAGCAGTACTGCCGCCACCAGCACGACATCGAGCGCAAGGTCATTGCCTGGGGCAGGGCTGTAGAAGGCTACTACTGGCCCATGGGTACTACCCCCACCCGCGACACCAGCCAACCGAAGAACAACCTGGTGCCCTTCAACCAGCAGCAGGCCGAAGATGCCCAGCACCGAATCTGTGCCGCCTACACCGAGCTAGAGCAAGCCGGAGAGCTGCCTGAGCAGATTACAGCCCGAGCCAAGGCGATCGCCCTGGCGGCCAAAGTCAGCCAGCAGACCCTCTACAAGCACCTCAGCCTCTGGCACCCTGCCCATCAAGAGGGTGTAATAGCCCAGCTAGCAAGCATTCTAGCCCCTGAGGAGGTGAATTCTGAAGCAATGCCAGAATCACTAGAACGCCGAGAAATCGAGGAATTACACCCCTTGGAGAGACACATGAAGGGTGAGGCGCTTTGCGCCGATGATTTGGGTTCGGATTTAAATTCTTTTACTCTGAAAAGGGGGGTGCGGGGGGATGCGTCTTTTTCTCCACAGGAGGTTCATCCTGAGGTCTACGATTCTGACCTGCACGAGCAGATTCAGTACCAAATCAGGAGCCTGGGTTGTTCTGGGGAGGTGATCTGCCAGTTCATTGCCGATCGATTCCAGGGCAAGCGCTGGTCTGGACTGACGGAGAATGAGCGGTTGCTACTGCTCTATCATCTGTGTGTGCTTGATTCTTTCGAAGCTGTAGAGCCTACTGATAGGGAGTACTCCTAACGTCCTTTTTGTTAGAGAGTGATGCGAATTGAGGGAATTGAGTGCCTGCAACTACCTTCTGGCAATGCTTTCAGGGTGATGTGAATTGAGGCGGAAAATGGCACCGGCTATCTTTTGCTGAAGCTATTACACGGTTATGCCTGAATGTGGAGGAGATGCTACTATCCTGAGTGATAATACAAATGACCTATGATAGCAGATAGGTATGGACACCCCAGATTTGACCAAGCAATTGCTGGCTTTGGCCGATTGTCTATCGGAACTAGGACTCAGTGAGTTGACTGTCCGAAAAGAAGATGGCGAACGTGTTCGTATCGTCGTAGGCGATGAATTTACGCAACTGAGGCAAGACTACAAAAGAAGGCGCGATTGAACCGTAAGGTGTCTTCGCCTGGCATGTTGTCGGATTTCGTGGGTTCGCTATTAATCTATCGCTGTCAAAGAGGGGAGTTGTCTTGCTCAGCCCCAATTTCCCTAATGGCTTCATCTAGCTCTATCTCCAATTGCTCAGCGGTGGGTAGACATCCCTGTAAGGCTGGCGGCAGTTCTTCACGCAGTTTGTAGGTGGCCACACCAATGGGGTTCTGCACTGTGTCTAAGGCAAATTCAACGGTGGTGCGCTTCTTGGACTTACACAAGATAATGCCAATGGTAGCTTCGTCCCTCTCGTCGCGTAGCAGGTGGTTGACAGCGCTGATGTAGAAATTCATCTTGCCCGCGTACTCCGGTTTAAACTCCGTCACCTTGAGGTCTATGACCACGTAACGATGTAGCTTCAGGTGGTAGAATAGTAGGTCAATAAAGTACTCGTAGCCGTCTACCTCAAGCCGGTACTGGCTGCCCACAAAGGCAAAACCTACCCCTAGCTCTAGCAAAAAGTCACGGATGCGCTCTACCAGAGCCCGCTCCAGGTCACGCTCCTGCACCTCATCAGCCAGAGCTAAAAACTCGAAATTATAGGGATCTTTCAGCAGGTCGCGGCTCAGGTCTGACTGTTCAGGTGGCAGGGTGCGCTCAAAATTGGTGACAGCACCGCCCTGGCGTGCAAACAGATTGGTGTCGATCTGTAGCTCCAGAATGTTGCGGCTCCAGCCAAATTCAATGACCTTGCGGGCGTACCAGAGTCGTTGTTCCGGGCTGTCGAGTTTGTTCAACAGTGTCTGATTGTGCCCCCATGGAATTTGTCCTACGCCCTGTAGGACAAATTGCTCGTCTGGATAGGCCTCGGCAAATGCCCGCATATACATTAGGTTGGTTCGCGAGAAGCCCTTCATATCCGGGAATTCCCGTTTCAGGTCTCTAGCCAAGCGCTCAATAACCTTACTGCCCCAGCCTTCGACTTGTTGTCGTTCAAGAATCTCGCGCCCAATCTGCCAGTACAGCAGGATCAATTCCCGGTTAACCGCCAGTGCTGCTTTGATCTGCGCTGACCGAATACGCTGCTTCAGACCGTTAAGCAGGGCAAAGTAATTTTCGTCTTCAAGAAACAGGGCAGGGGTTTTGGGCATAAGGTAACAGAGGTTTGGTGGATCAGGATTTAGATGTTTAATCATCCAGATGTCTAAACATCTAAACGATCGTCGAGCCATGCTGCGATCGCAACTTCGGCAATATCACTCATCTCCATCCCCTCATCCAGGCTGGCCCGTTTTAGTCGGTGGTGCAGCTCCTGTGTGAGGTAAACGGTAGTGCGCTTAAAATCCTTGCTACTGCTCTTTGCCTTAGATGTTGAAATGTCTGGCTGCTTAGATGCTTGAATGTCTAGATGCTCAGATGTTTGAACATCTGACATGGGTGCAGGGGCTAAGGGAGCTTCTACAGGGGGTTGCTGCTGGACTGCTTTAAGCAGGTTTGCAAATCGGTTCTGATCACTCATGCCAATATCTCCTTTCCGATTGCGGTGTAGCAGCTCCAGGCGATACCCGCGTAACTATCGCCTTTTACATCCTTTACCAGGCACCCGTCGAGCGCTGCTCTTTGAAAAGCGTTTAGCCTACGAATGCCACTGGCGAATAGAGGTAGCCCAGCGCCACTCAGAGAGGCTCTGGCTTCTGTACCGGCTGCGTTGGGTCTTGGGGGAATGATGGTGAGTAGCACCCGGTATTCAGCCTTTAGCCCTTGCAGTGGTTCCACCATTTGAAGCATGGCCCCCATACTTAGGGCATCGGGGCTGCATGGAATGATCAGCAGATCACACCCCTGGGCAAGACTGGCCAGCTCCTCAGTCGATGGTCGAGCAGCGGTGTCTATAACAACGTTTTTGAACTTGCCAGACATGAGCAGCTTTGGGGCTTGCATCTCATCGGCCACAGTAAAGGGTAAGCGATCGCTAGCTGCCCACTGGAGAGCAGATCGGTTACTGTCGCCATCGACCACCAACGTTTCTCCTAGCCCTTGCAGATAGCCCCCCAAGTGGATAGCGGTGGTGGTCTTTCCCACCCCACCCTTAAAGCTGACGACTGTTATGATCACGGCCCCAACTCCTGAACGCTGCTGTGAGCCTACCAGATGTTTAGGAGACTGGATGCTTGAACATCCAAAAATCTAGACGCTCAAACATCCAAGCATTTGAATGTCTAGACATCTAGCGCCGATGCAGATAAGACCCACAGTAATTCAACCTCTGTCTCGCCTGTCTAGAAGCGAGACCAGGCAACGCAAAGATAGGGGTTCTAGCCAGTCTCATGTGAGACGAAAAACGACCATGCGACCCAATACCCTGAAACCCACTAAACCCGTTGTTTTCTACTTGCTGAAATAGCAAAAGAGCAAGTAGGGTGGAGGGCAATCAGAGGTAGGCCATGTTCACGGCGCCAGATTTTGAGCTGGGGGCGATCGAGTTACCCGAGGCCCGCAAGGTGGGCAGGCGTGGCCAGGCTCGAAACCTGACCCCCGAAAACCTGGGGGCCATCTTTGCAGAGCTGCCTAGCGACAAGTGGCGGGCGGTGTTTGCGATCGCCTACTTCACCGGGTCCAGGATTTCTGAGGTGCTGACCCTTGACGTTAGCGACGTGACCACCGACCGGATCAGCTTTCGCCGCGAGAACACCAAGACTAAAAAACCACGGTTGGCGATGGTGGTCGAGGCCCTGCGGCCATTCCTGGCGACCTACGATGCTCCCCAAAACGGTTATCTATTCCCAGCCCACCACAACGGCGATGGCGGGCACCTCAGCAGGCAGGCGGCGGATAAGGTGCTGCGCGATGCCTGCAAGATGGCGGGGCTGGATGGGGTGAGTACCCATAGCTTCCGGCGTAGCTTTGCCACCAACCTGCACAAGCAGGGCTACAGTCTGGCCAAGATTGCGCGGCTGCTGGGGCACAGCTCGGCATCGATGACGGCGCGATATGTGGACTGAGCCTAGACCTGAAGAAGGCGGCGCTCGCGGCGCTGGATAGTGAGCCGCTCTAGGCCAGTTCCACCGCCATCGAGCTGCCCCAGTCCACCGATACTGGCGCGGCACCCACCACGCCAGCGTCAATTTCCCCGCAAAGACGGGCCGCTACTTCCCTTTGCCTCTGTACCGAAGACTGGTTTGGTTCGCGTCCACGCAAGCTTGGGGATCGGCCAGGAACTGATGGCCCAGGGCGATCGCTTCCTGCAACTGCCTTTCTGTCATGTGTTTGTAAGCCGGTTTTGGAATGTGCTGGTACCATTCCCCCCCGCAGAGGGTATCCAAAATGATTCTGGCAAAACAGTGGTTGAACCGTACCGGATAACGACTGTCGTGCTTAGCCGCCTCGGGTAGTTGGCGGTTCACAAGGTCAAGATATTGATCCACTAACGCCATTCCTGAGGGGCTATCTCACGCGGATATAGTTTCAACCTAATCAAGAAGGCACCTCCCCAACCAGGGAAGGTGCCACAGATGCATTGTCTTCTCAATTCAAGCTGTCAACGAGCGGTCTAGCGAACGACCGCACCCCGATACTTCAGACCCTCGATATGGGCTTCAGGATGCTCGTCGGTGCAGACATGACGCACATTCTCAGCGCCCCGATAGCGCCCGATCAGTTCCTCAGAAATATGGGCTTGAGGAGTAGCAGTTTCGTAAGAAATTCCACGGTATTGCAGAGTCATAATGTCGCCTCGTTAGTAACTGAAGGGGTAAACAGAGGCGCGTTCCTTCGGGGTGTTTCCCTTACTTCCGTCTCTTTGTAGAGAGATGAACGTTTTTCGTATCTGTATTCAATGTTACCGTTTTATTCTGCCCCGTCAATAGGCTATGTCATGGGTCCATGAAATGGCTGGATTCCCTGAGAACCTTCCTGTTCACGGCTCAGTAGTCGAAAGCCAGTCTGGGGCGATCGCACCCATGGGCATACTAGACACATTAATTTCTACTAGACGAAATAGCGATTATGTCTAGGCCCTAAAGTGGCGAAGCTGCGATTCGGGGCAATTTAGTTCCTTTGTATTGTTTGGATAGCTGCGCCGGGAGGCAACTAGGCGAGTTGCGCGCGCAGGCAACTATTCAACCTACCTTGCCCTTAACCCGCTTGAGACCACTGAGCACAAACCCCTCGCATAGCCTCAAGGCATAGCGCCAGCATCTTC